>DASPUA010000035.1:0-2431 GCA_035623135.1 Thermodesulfovibrionales bacterium
CGATGCCGGCATATGATCCGAGGGCGGTTCAGGGCATCGGGGTGACTTATGCCACAAGTCCCATGGGGGCTGACCATACTGCTGGGTATGCAGTAGCACAGAACGTCCTCAAGGTGGGTGGAGATGTGAATGCCCTGAAACCTGAAGGTCAGATCGAGCTTTCGAGAAACCTCCAGATTGCCACCGCCGCGATCGACTCAACGGGCATGTGTCTCTTTATCGCCTTTGCCGTACTCGATCAGCCGGACACGTTCCAGGCGCTCCTCGATCTGCTCAATGCCTTTTACGGCATGAACCTGACAGGAGACGGCGTCACGGAGCTCGGGAAAAAGGTCCTCACTATGGAGAGGGACTTCAATGCCAGGGCCGGCTTCACTGCACAGCACGACCGACTTCCAGAGTTCTTCAAGACCGAGCAGTTTGCACCCCACAATGTCACTTTCCAGGTGAAGGACGAAGATATCGATAAGGTCTTTAACTGGTAATTGAAATAAAGAACCTTTTTGAGGGAGAGGCTGAAAAGAGGCCTCTCCTTTTTTTATCCATAGCACAAAGAGGACTCAATAAGGATGCAGAGGTATTCTCAAACATCAATCAGTCTATTTCAATATATGGAATACTATGATACATTATTTTCATGAAGTTATCGGAGTACGCAAAGAAGATAGGAGTGTCATACAGGACTGCATGGAACTATCGTATGTTCGTCGGAAGCTGAAGTCTTTCACTGACGTGTTCGGCATTACAATAACCGAAGGCAATCCGGCCTATTCCTCCCAGGAGTGCTCTGTCTGTGGTTATGTGGACAAGGGCAACAGGACATCGCAAGCGGTTTTTAACTGTAAGTGTTGTAAGAACGGGATACATGCAGATGTAAACGCAGCCAGAAACCACCTTGCCAGAAGTTCTGACAGGGTCATCGACGTTTACAAAAGCAAGGAGACCGTCCTCCGTATTCTGACAGAACGTTTTCTCTCACATGCGGAGCGAATGCCACGCCTCCATAGTAAGGCTGAGAGCTTACTACCGGCCAATCCTTATTTCAGGGGAAACCCGGCACAGCTCAAAGGGTTTTCATAGTGTCGTTGCTATGTTTTCCTATGAAAATTCGTACTATCCCAAGAATTACATGATGATCCAGAAGAGATTTCCCGAAGTCATGACGGCGCACGAAAAGACGGGTAAACTGGCAACGGAGACGGGTTCCCTTGGTGCAAAGACGGGCAATCTTATTCAGCTTGCGGCCTGCGAGGCCTTGCGTTCCGAAGGCAGGGTGCTTTCACATGCCAGGAGGGCCCTTCAGGCAGGGGCATTAAAGGATGGATTGCTTACTCTCCCCAACGTCTGCGAAGGGAAGGCCGGAGATTTTTTCTGTAGACGATGGACCCCCCTTTGTGTTCGGGAATGAAGAGCTCTGTTTTGTTCAACAGGCTTTCAGCTGAACCGATCACAAGGTACCCGTCATCTGCAAGGCGTGAGCAAAAATTCTCAGCAATACATCTGACGGCGGCATCGCTCATATAGATAAAGACGTTCCTGCAAAATATAACGTCGATATCCCCGGTCCCGTCCAGGGCATGAGGATCCAGGATGTTGCCATGTCTGAATTCCACGCGGGAGCGGTAGGGCCTTTTAAGGACATACACACCGTCCTCTCGGTCAAAATACTTTTGCGGGAATTCTTCATCTCCCCTGAGCCCTCTGAAGGAGTCCTCCTTGTATACGGCGTTTCTTGCCTTCTTAAGCGCGGCACTGTTGACATCAACGCCCACGATCTTCACGTCCCATCCCCATGCGAAGAGACCGCTCTCAATGAGCGTAATACTCAGCGTATACGCCTCTTCGCCGGTTGAACACCCGGCGGAAATGACCGTGATCCTTTTCTGGTCTTTCTTTTGCCTGTACCGTTTCACCTCATTGAGGAGGGATCCAAAAAGGGCGATCCCTCCCTTTTCCCTGAGGAAATATGTCTCATTATTCGTGACCTGCGAAATGAAGTTAGAAAGTTCATCCCCCGATGGGTTGGAGGTGACCAGGTCGTAGTAGTCCCTGTATGATGTGAGGTTGAGCCGAGTGAGCCGGGGAGAGAGCTTTGCGTGGAGGGTCATGCGCCCGTCCCCCTTTAGGACGATGCCGAATTCCTTGTCCATGAGTATCTTGAAGAGAGCGTACTCTTCCTCCGTCATCATTAGGCCCCCCCTATGGTACGCCGGATACGCCTCATGCTGCCATTGCCTGAGACCGCTTCGCGACCACCTGCTCTATTATGTCATGCAGGCTCTCCGCCTTGAAAGGTTTCGCGATGTACCCATGCGCACCGGGCCTCATCACCTTCGCGGTATCTTCCTCCCTCCCCTCTGGGCTGACGACAATGATGGAGGTGCCCCCCTGACGATGCCGGTCTCCCTGACCATCTCCATGAAGTGCATCC
>DASPUA010000036.1:0-3198 GCA_035623135.1 Thermodesulfovibrionales bacterium
GAGCTTAAGGAAAAGACCATCGACGATCTCACCAAGGTAGCAAAAGAGCTGAATGTGGAAGGCGCAGCCGGCCTCCGTAAACAGGACCTGATCTTTGCCATCCTCCAGGCACAGATCGAAAAGACCGGCAACGTATTCGGCGCTGGTGTGCTTGAGATACTCCCTGACGGGTTCGGATTCCTCAGGTCTCCTGATTACAGCTACCTCCCCAGCCCTGATGATATCTATGTGTCACCATCCCAGATAAGGAGATTCAATCTGAGGACAGGGGATCTCGTGTCAGGCCAGATACGGCCCCCCAAGGAAGGTGAGCGCTATTTTGCCCTTCTCAAAGTAGAGGCGATCAACCACGAATCCCCTGAAGAGAATATCAGCCGATCACTTTTTGACAATCTGACCCCCTACTATCCCACTGAGCGTATCAAATTGGAATACAACGGGGGTGACTTCTCCACAAGGGTAATGGAACTGATCACCCCCATAGGGATGGGACAGCGCGGCATGATCGTGGCAGCACCCAGGACGGGAAAAACAATGCTCCTCCAATCCATTGCAAAGGGGATAAAGAAAAACCATAAGGAGATACATCTCATCATCCTGCTCATCGATGAAAGGCCTGAGGAAGTTACTGACTGGAAGCGCCAGGTATCCACTGCAGAGATCATCAGCTCCACATTTGACGAGCCGCCCCAGCGCCACTGCCAGGTCTCGGAGATGGTCATCGAAAGGGCGAAGAGGCTGGTGGAATCCAAGAGAAACGTGGTGATCCTGCTGGACAGCATCACAAGACTCGCACGCGCCTACAATGCCATTATCCCCACGAGTGGCAAGGTCCTCTCTGGTGGTCTGGACGCGAACGCCTTGCAGAAGCCAAAGCGTTTCTTTGGAACCGCCAGAAACATTGAAGACGGAGGGAGTCTCACCATTCTCGCCACTGCATTGGTTGACACGGGAAGCAGAATGGATGACGTCATATTCGAGGAGTTCAAGGGCACAGGCAATATGGAACTCCACCTGGACAGAAAACTGGTGGACAAGCGGATATTCCCCAGCATCGATATCAACGGCTCTGGCACAAGGAAGGAAGAGCTTCTTGTAGACAAAGACACATTAAACAAGATGTGGATACTGAGAAAGGTGCTCAACCCGCTCAGCACTGTGGAGAGCATGGAATTCCTCCTCGGCAAGCTCATGGGCACCAAGAGCAACAAAGAATTCCTCGAAATGATGAATAAATAGTCTTTCCTGAGTCCTTTCAGCCCACTGTTCCGCGTATCTGTTTGGAGTAACGCCCCTTCCCCCTCATCGGGGCAAGGGGGAAAATCCCGTGGGACGCTTCTTCCGGAAGTTGTGTGCGACGAGTAATGACGTAACGGGATAGCTTGCCCCGACCTTAGGAATCCTGGTGGGCATTGAAGATTTTATCAAATGCCGGTGCGAGCCGAATAAAGGCATTCAGTACCCCGGGATCAAAATGTCCCGGCATAGTTCTGCCGCCCCCTTTCGTGATAATCCGAAACACTTCACGGTGGCTCAGGGCAGGTTTGTAAGGTCTCTTGCTCCTCAGGGCATCATACTGGTCAGAAAGCATCACAATCCTTCCTTCCACCGGTGTCTCTGCACCCTTGAGTCCCCTCGGATATCCGGTTCCATCCCATCGTTCGTGGTGGTTCAGGGCAATGGAGGACGCCATCCGTATCCCGGGATGGGAAGAACCGGCCAGCATCCTGTCACCAATGACGGTATGTGACTTCATTACGCTAAATTCTTCTTCTGTGAGGCGATCCGGTTTAAGGAGAATGCTGTCAGGAACCCCCACCTTGCCTATATCATGCATTGGGCTTGCGAATGTAATGCTTTCCACAAAATCCGCAGGCATACCTATGCTCTCGGCTATTTTCTTCGAATAGAGGCCTATTCTTGAGATATGGGCCCCGGTGTTTGTGTCCCTGAATTCCGCGACCGAGGTGAGCCGCTCAATGATCTCCCTGCTCATATTACCCACCATCTCCAATGCCTTCGTCAGTTCCTCTGTCCTTTTTCTCACCGTATCTTCCAGTATCTGTTTGTAACTCTTTTCTATTTTGAGGAGATTGTTATACTTCACTGCCTTTTCGATGGCATGCACCAGATAGTCAACCTTAAAAGGCTTCACAATAAAATCAAAGGCGCCCTTTTTGATTGCGTCGACCGCCGTGTCCAGCTCTGCATATGCGGTCATCAGTACAACCGGTATGTCAGGGCCGATATCACGGATTCTCTCCAGGAGTTCTATCCCCGAAATGGCAGGCATCTTGATATCAGTCAATACTACGTTCACATTATTATGCCCCAGTGCCTCTATAGCATCCAGGGCACTTTCAAAACTGAAGACCGTGTATCCATATTCCCTGAGCAGTGAAGCAATGGAACCCCGGACAAACAGATCGTCATCCACGACGAGAATATTAAACCCCCTACTATGAGTAGTGGAAGGAAGATATGCAGTATCTGTATTCATCCTGTCCCCTTAAATATACTATATTCATCCCATTGCAAATATTTCTATACATTTCTTGCTTTTTTTTATGCATTTTTTGCAAGCCAAACACGTAAACAAGCCTTCGCTAAGTTTCTGCAGGAAGGAGAGAAGAGAGAATAAAGTTAAAACATTCAATGGGTTTAAGGCTTCTAGGAGATAGGCAGGTCATTCAGATAGGATAACTAGTTCCTCCGATTACAGGACCTCTGTGGTAATAAGCTTCAGGGAGAAAAAGGTTATCTGCCCTCAGCCATATTTTCGAGTGTTTTCAGTTTTGTTCGCTCTCCAAGCGCAATGAGGATATCTCCCGGCTTTATCACAGTTTTAAACGTGGGGTTGAATTTCATATCGCCGCCGGTTCTTTTGATCGCAACGATAATAATGCCTAATTCCCTGCCAATGCCGCACTGGTCAAGGGTCGAACCCGCGATGTCCGCCCCCTCGCGCACATAAATCTCTTCCATCTGGAGATCGATATTCCCTGACCTTGTGGCAAATTCAATGAAGTCAACGACAGATGGTTTGAGTAATGTATGAGCAATTCTCAATCCCCCGATATGATAGGGTGACACGACCCTGTCTGCTCCTGCTCTTAGGAGCTTCTGCTCAGAGCCTTCCTCCCCGGCCCTCGCAACAATAGTGAGGCTGGGGTTGAGCACCTTTGCACTCAGCACCAC
>DASPUA010000037.1:0-2990 GCA_035623135.1 Thermodesulfovibrionales bacterium
CTTTTCAAATTCCTTGACCGAGGCCCCCTCTATCTCGGCTGATAATCTGGACCATTTTCCCTGGCCGAGCTCCTTTCCCAGCCTCTGTGCCATCTCTTTCAGAAATGCTGCCCTAGGATCAGTAGTCTTGTATACTGCATGGCCCATTCCCATTATCTTCCGCCCCTGGTCCAGCTGCCCCTTCACCCAGCCGGGAATATCGCCTTCGGATTCCAGTTCCATGAGCATCTTCATAACCTCGGCATTGGCACCGCCATGTAGGCTTCCGGACAGCGCACCTACACCCGCAACAACTCCTGCATACATGTGTGCCCTTGTGGATACAACCTCGCGACATGCAAAGGTTGAGGCATTGAATGTGTGGTCAGCGTGCAGGATGAGACAGGTATCAAGATCATGAGCCGTCTCTCCTTCCGGCTCTTTCCCATTGAGCTGCCAGAGAAAGTGGGCGGCATGGGAAAGATGACCATTGACAGGCAAAGGATCAAGACCGTTCCGTATCCTGTGCCAGCCGGCAACTACCAGGGGCAGACGGGCTATGAGCCTGATGGCCTTCCTCACATTGGCTTCCCTTGTCTCTTCTAAAAGGTCAGGGTCAGCCATGGCGAGCAGAGGGATGCTCGCCAGGAGCACGTCCATGGGGTGGGACTGTTTTGGCCACTTTCTGAAGCTCGCATAGACGAAGCCGGGGAGATCTCTTGCTTCCACAATTTGCCTGGTGAAGGAAACCAGCTCCTGTCCGCTTGGCAGTCTCCCGTGCAAAAGGAGATAGACAGTCTCTATGAAAGAAGATTCCCGGGCCAACTCCTCGATGCGGAAACCGCGATAAATCAGTACGCCCTTTTCACCGTCAATAAAACTGATCTTTGTGTCCGCTACTTTCACTCCCCTGAGGCCGGTATTTTTTACCGAGACCGTTTCACTCATGCATGTGAAGTTCCTTTCTCACAAAATTGAGCGTTCCCCCTGCAAGGAGGTGCTTTCTCTGGCGTTCCGAGACATCCAGAATAGTGATCACCGACCTTCCCTCAAGTTCGACAGGAATCTCACGGTCTCCCCGTTCTATGCGTCTTCTCACATCAGAAAATGTTAGCGCAGACCCTTTGTGAAAAAAATCATAGTCCTTCGGCTCCTTGAACATCAGGGGAAGGATCCCGAAGTTGCAGAGATTCGCCTTATGAATACGGGCAAAACTCTTCACGATTTTGGCACTGACGCCCAAGAAACGCGGAGCGAGTGCAGCATGCTCGCGGCTCGATCCCTGACCATAGTTTTCACCCCCAATGACTACCACAGCGCCTTTTCCCCTGCACTCCTGTGCAAAATCAGGTGCGATCTGCGAATAAACATACTCGCTTATAGCTCCAATATTGGAACGCAGGGGCAGGATTTTACTCCCTGCTGGCAAGATGGTATCAGTGGAGATATTGTCCCCCACCTTGAGCACAACCTCTGCCTCAAGAGTAGCGGGGAGTTGCCCGAATTCAGGCAGTGGCTTGATATTCGGTCCCCTTGTCACCACTGTATTTCGCAGTTCATCTGCAGGGAATATGAGGGAAGATTCGTCTATGAGGTACTTATCGGGGTCTTTGATACGTGGATACTCCATTTCGTTTGACAGGTCTCTCGGATCAGTGATAACCCCCTTGAGCGCCGCAGCCGCAATTGTTTCAGGAGAACAGAGATAGACCTTATCGTCTTTCGTGCCTGAGCGTCCCGGAAAATTCCGTGGCATGGTACGAAGACTGACCTCACCTGTACCCGGAGCCTGTCCCATGCCGATGCATCCCAGACAGCCCGGTTCGTGTATCCGTGCACCAGCGGCGAGGAGGGAAAGTACGCCTCCGTGATCCGCCACATTCTCGAGAACCTGCCTGCTTCCCGGATTAACATGAAACTCCGTGTCCGGGTGGCAGCGTCGTCCCTCCATGATTCTTGCCACCACCATAAGATCTCTGAAAGAGGAATTGACACTGCTGCCTACGATCACCTGATCCACTTTGATCCCCGCCACTTCCCCTACTGCCACCACGTTTCCGGGTGAGGAAGGGCATGCAATGAGGGGTTTGAGAGATGACAGGTCAATCTCGTCATGTTCGTCATACTCAGCACCTTCATCAGGAAGCAGTTCTTTCCAGATATTCCCGCGCCCCTGGGCCTCAAGATAGATTCTGGTATTTTCATCAGAGGGGAATATGCTGCTGGTAGCACCAAGCTCTGTTCCCATATTGCCGATGGTCTCCCTGTCCGTGGCAGAGAGATTGCTCACCCCGGGCCCGTAATACTCGATGATCTTTCCCACGCAGCCCTTGACGCCATACCGCCGTAACATCTCAAGGATAATGTCCTTTGCACTCACCCATTCCGGAAGTTTTCCCGTGAGTCTTACCCCGAGGACGCTGGGACAGGGGAGATAATAGGGAAAACCTGCCATGGCGAGGGCCACATCCAGACCCCCTGCGCCAATACCCAGCATCGAAACGCCTGCCGCACCGGGAGTGTGGCTGTCTGCTCCCAGCAGACTCTTGCCCGGGATGCCAAAGCGCTCCATATGCACCTGATGCGACACCCCGTTGCCGGGACGGCTGAAGATGATGCCGTAGCGTGCAGAGGCTGTCTGGAGAAACCGGTGGTCGTCAGCATTCTTATTGTCGGTCTGGAGAAGATTATGGTCTACATACTGCACAGAGACTTCTGTCTTCACCCTTTCAATTCCCAAGGTCTCGAATTCGAGCAGGGCCATAGTCCCCGTGGCATCCTGGAGCAACGTGTGGTCGACCCTGATCCCAATTTCGGTGCCTGGAACAAGCCGTCCTTCCACCAGATGGGATTCCACAATCTTATGGGTGAGATTCTTTGGCATGCCCTATTCTATATGCACCTTCTTCTCTTTCTTTTTCGCTTCCTCTGTCTTTGGGACCCTTATCTGGAGTATCCCCTCGGTAAACTGTGCCTTTGCCTTTTCCGTCTCGACCTCCGCAGGAAGACTG
>DASPUA010000038.1:0-9087 GCA_035623135.1 Thermodesulfovibrionales bacterium
ATTACCGCTCCAATGCCATCAAGGGAATAGTCGGTGGTTTTTCCACGAACCAGGGTATCTCTAAATTTCAGAGTGAGATCTGAAACTTTCTGGTATCTTCTAAAGACCCTTGGGTAAAGTCCCATTTTAGCCACCAACTGTGCCTATATGCAAATATTTTGCCTACAGATGCTCCTGATATTTTCATTCCTGAAGGTATCAAATATTTTTATTTTATAACCAGTTATATCATCGGTATTGCATCGGCGTCCGAGTTGGCGATAAGGGTATTTAGCTGAGGAAGCGTCCTAAAATAAGACAAGGTGACCAGAAATCCTTCAAAGCCAAGGCCGGAATAAGGGACTTTCAGTTTCACGATCTCAGACACACCTTTGCTTCACATCTTGTCATGGCAGGAGCGGATACTACCACTGCGAAAGAATTACTCAGCGAAAGAATGTGATTCTGGAATAGAAAGTTTATCTTCCAACAACCCTTTCACATGCATTTCTATCGCCTCATGCATATTCTTTTCTACCTTTTCACGAGTCGCACCTGTCGCAACACAACCGGGCAAATCAGGGGAATACGCGGAGTAATTGTCGTCTGCTTTTTCGATCACAACAAGGAAGCGATGCATATTTTTTTTACCTCTAAGTCCTGATTCACATCTATAACAAGATAATTATAGTTTTTCTTCCTCCAAACCCACCACAGATGCAATCATCTCGAAATCACTATCAATGTGTAAGAGCCGGGCTTTCTTGTATGCTGCTGAGGCTATAAGAAGGTCAGTAGTGGAAACCGCCTTGCCCTTCCTGTCTAACATGAAGCACCACTTTGATGCCCTCTCAATGACTGTATCGTCTAAAAGGATTTGAGGCAGCGACATAAGGGAATCCTTGAGTGACTGAAAATCTTTTTCATTCCGTGCTCCCCTAAGTATCTCAACAGTCACAATTCCGCAAGAAACAGCTTCTTCTTTTTGCAAAACCTCTCTGACTCTTTCTTTAGCCCTCTTTGCTCCATCAGGCCTGAGATACCCTATCCATACTGAACTATCGATGAGGAACATCTTTCCTCCTTCTTTTGATCAACTCTTCCACTGTATAGGAAAGTTCCACTTGACCTTCAAGATCGATCAATTTCTTTGACTTTCTCCTCTGTATAAGTTCCTTAAGGGCCTTCTCTATAGTTTCTTTCTTTGTTTTGGCTCCAGATAATTCCTTTGCCTCATCAAGCAAATCTTTATTTATGGCTAACGTCGTCCTCATGGCTGCCTCCATTATGCATATTCTTTTAGCATATTAACAGATGCCTACCACTGTCGTCAATACATTTTATGAAATAGATCGTTATCTACTAACATACTCTTGAGAGGATTCTTATGAGAGGAAAAAACTGGAGCCGGGAATCGGACTCGAACCGACGACCTGCTGATTACGAATTTCGTGTTTATCTAACCATAACAAACTGAAATAAAAGAATAATTAGTCCATATTCCCCTATTTTGCCCTGTCCAGAAAATCCAATAAATCCAGTAAGTCCAGAAAATCCAATGAACTATTTTAGAACTCAGGTCTGCTTCAGGAGATGATCAGTACGTTATGCCTAAACTTTAGCTAACCTTGTATAGCGGTTGATTCTTTATCACTTCGAGTGTACAAGTCAGTTGTCCAGCAGTATTATCTGTAGATCCATGACATTTGTACCTGTCGGCCCGGTAATAAATAAATCACCTGTCCTTCTGAAAAAAGTATACGAATCGTTGTCCTTCAGGTACTCTCCTGCGTCGATACCGGTCCCCGCCGCTTTTGCAATAGTTTGACCATCTACAAACGCTCCTGCCGCATCGGTGGGTCCATCAGTGCCGTCGGTGCCTGCCGAGAGAAAAGTAATACCCGGGAGTCCTTTTATTTCCATTCCGAAAACAAGGGCAAGTTCCGTATTCCTTCCGCCCTTACCGTTTCCTCTGACCTTAACAGTTGTTTCTCCCCCGGCGATAAGACATGCCTTGCCTCCGGTAGCTAATGCCTTTTTGAAATCAATCGCTTTTCTTGCAAGTTCCCGGGCAACAATTGACGCTTCACCGCTCAGTTCGGTAGAAATGACCGTTGTCCTGTATCCCAATAACTCTGCGGCCTTCCTTGCTGCATCCGCCGCTATTTTGTTGCTTCCTATAATGATATTCCTTACCCTCTGAAAAACCGGATCGTCATCCCTCGGCGTTTCAGGCATAAGCCCACGTATACCCTTACCTATTATTTCCGCAACACTTGCCGGCAATCTGTTTTCCAGCTTATATTTCCGGAGAACATTCTGAGCATCATCGTAAGTTGTTTTGTCTGGCACTGTAGGACCCGATGCAATCATATCCAGTCTGTCTCCCATAACGTCGGAAAGTATCAGTGATATAATTGCTGCCGGTTGAGCTGCTTCAGCCAGCCTGCCTCCTTTTACTGCCGAAATGTGCTTTCTCACAGTGTTGAGCTCATAAATATCGGCCCCGGCCTTAAGAAGCATGCCGGTGACTTCCTGTTTCTCAGCCAGAGTGATGTCCCTGTAAGGAGCGACGAGAAGAGCAGACCCTCCTCCTGATATAAGGCAAATGACGAGGGTATTTTCGTCCGCCTCTTTGAGTGCCCTCACAATTTCCTGAGTGGCTTTTAGTCCGTTTTCATCAGGCAGCGGATGCCCGGCTTCATAGGTTATGATTTTGCTATTACGGTCTCCCAGCACGGAATGACCATATTTTGTTACTATTATTCCGCCGGCAAGCAGGTCTCCGAGATTGTCTTCGATTGCCTTTGACATGAGCGAAGCCGCTTTGCCGAACCCTATGAGGAGAAGTTTCCTGAAATTACCGTTCTTGTATGCCGAGCGAATTGTATCCGAGTACGAGGCCACTGCTTTATAAGGGTCTACTGCCAGAAGTGATTTATTGAAAATCTCTTTAATGATGCTCCTGGGGTCTTTGCCTGCCATTATCATGAGTACCTTTTTTAGAACCCGGGCTCAAACAGCGGGATCACGTAAGGTCCTTCAGGAATAACAGCCACACGGCGATCGCCCTGTGCCTTCACGCTCTTCGTGAGAGCGGCCAATGGCGATTCGATCACGGTGACTCCTGTAAGTGCCTTTTGGTCTTTCGTCAACCCCTCGGTGTAAAGAAAAATATTGACCCTTTTCATGGCCTTGACCTGCATCTCCGTCTGCCATTCATCGATAGCCGCGTACTTTTTCTCGATAATTCCACGGAGAAACCTTTCAGGTCCTTCTTTGGTCAGACACATTTGCGCTTCAGCATAGTCTGGCGATCCAATTCCCTCCGAACATGCAGAAACAATGATGAGGTCCCCGCCCGGCTCCAGGATGTCGAGTGCGCCCACCATTCCCTTGATTGTCTGGTAATAAGTCTTGTCCAGCGGGTAACCCGCAGAACTGGTGACGACAGTCTTGAATCTTGTTTTAAGGCGGAGTTCGGCATAGGGCCGCACGAACGAAACCGCTTCAAGATGACTCTTTTCGATTTCGCCGAAATTGACAAAGGATATTCGGCGATCCTCATCGATGACCGTATTGACAGCCAGGCACCTGCCCACCATTTGCACTATCTCCATCTGGGCAGCATGTAGCGGGTTGCCCTCGATGACACAGTTTGCAGCCTTGCAATCCTCCAGAACCCGCGCGCAGTGGAATGAGCGTATCGTCTTTTCATGTGCAATACCCGGGGCAACAATTTTTCTTCCGCCGGAATAGCCAGCCATGAAATGGGGCTCGACCAGCCCGACGACAATGCGGAGATCGGCCTGGATAAAGCGGCGGTTGAGCCTGGCCTCTATGCCGCTTGATGTAGTTCCTATGTATTCATGATCATCATCCCGCCGCGCGAAATGGTTGGTGACTGTCACGGTGCCGAGTACCCAGTCGCTTCCGACCAGTTCACGAAGCTCAGCCCCTTCATTAGGCCTATGGAGACCTGTTGCTATGACAACAGTGATCGAATCGGGGGCCATCCCAGCCTCGATCAGCTCTTTTATCAGTTGAGGGAGAATAAGGCCGTTCGGTACAGGTCGGGTGATATCGCACATGAGGATGCAGCAACTGCGGCAACCCTTCGCCTCTTCACGGAGCGTTTTGCAGTTCACCGGATTCGCAAAGACAGCCTTGATAGTGCCCTCAGGGTCCTTGAGAACAGGCATGGTTTTCTTTTGGATCAGCGTAACGTCGAGATCCCTCGGAAGATCAAGAGACAGCCCGGTTTTGCCATATTTCATAGTAATATTCATGTCTGGTCCTCCGTTCACATACCGAGGTATGCCGCTCTAACGTGATCGCTCTTCAGCAATTCCTGTCCTTGCCCCTCCATGACTATGCGGCCTGTTTGAAGAACGTAGGCGCGGGCGGAAATATCGAGGGACTCATAGACATTCTGTTCGACAAGCAAAACAGTGACGCCCCGGGCGTTAATCTCTCTGACAATCCTGAAAATGTCCGAGACCAGTTTTGGTCCCAGGCCCAGCGAAGGCTCATCCAGTATGAGCAGCGAAGGGTTGGACATAAGTCCCCGTGCAATGGCCAATTCCTGCTGCTCTCCGCCGCTGAATGTATCGGAGCGCTGCCCGTGCCGTTCCTTCAATATAGGAAATAGGTTGAAGACGCTTTGCAGATGCTTTTCGACGTCCGCCCTGGACCGGACGGCATAGGCCCCTAACATCAGGTTGTCCAGAACAGACAGGCGGCCAAAGAGCTTCCTGCCCTCAGGGACCATGGAGATGCCCATTTTTACGATATCAAAAGGTTGGGCCTGATGAATCGGGGCATTCTTGAACAGAATTTCCCCTTTCCTGGGATGAATAAGACCCGCAATGGTTTTGACGATGGTGGATTTTCCGGCGCCGTTGGAACCGATAAGACTGACTATCTCTCCTTCGTTGATCCTGAAAGAAATGTCCTGGACAGCCAAGATTCCTTTGTAGCCCACGGAAATATTATTTAGGGATAGCACAGTACTTTTCCCCTAGATAGGCCTGAATGACTTCCCGGTCCGAGCACACTTCTTTCGGCGTGCCTTCCATGATTTTTTTACCGCTGTTCAAGACAATGACGCGATCCGATATCTGCATGACAGCCTCCATCACATGCTCGACTATGATCAGTGTCATTCCTTCGTTCCTGATTTTCCTGATGAGATCAAGTATCTCACGCAACTCGACTTTATTGAGTCCGGCCATGGATTCGTCCAGCATGAGCAATCGCGGCTGGGTGGCCAACGCCATAGAGACCTCCAGCCTCTTCTTATCAGCAATGGTCAGCTCCGTCCCAAGGAAATCCCTTTTCTCATAAAGACCAGTGAAAGTCAGTATCTCGCCGGCCTTTTCCATGGCCCGTTTGATCCGGTGGTAACGCAACAGCGCACCCGTCGTAACGTTTTCGAGGACCGTCATTTCGCTGATCACCTCTACGATCTGGAAGGTGCGTGCGATACCAAGGGTGCAGACCTTGTCGGGCCGCATGCGTGTTATGTCCTTGCCATAGAAGAAGACGTTGCCGCTGTCCGGCTTGTACACACCAGTCACGCAATTGAACAGCGTGGATTTCCCGGCCCCGTTGGGACCTATAACACTGACGATTTCCCCTTCCTCCACAAAGAAGTGGATATCGTTGTTTGCAGCCAGGCCGCCGAACCGCTTCGACAACCCGGCGACTTTCAAGCAGATCGCCTTGTTCATTTCAGTTTCTTGCCTATCCTGGAAAAAAGCTTCCAGACCCCTTCGGGGTAGTACATGGAAATGAG
This sequence comes from Thermodesulfovibrionales bacterium, assembly GCA_035623135.1. Classification (GTDB taxonomy): domain Bacteria; phylum Nitrospirota; class Thermodesulfovibrionia; order Thermodesulfovibrionales; family UBA9159; genus DASPUA01. The sequence continues at coordinate 5,777 of DASPUA010000038.1, forward strand.
CGTGATCAATAACCCGTATATCAGCATGTCTACGCCTGTTCCCTTGTACCCGAGGGCGACACGCGTATATTCTGATGCAGGTATCAGTATAGCCGCGCCGATTACTGGACCCATTATGCTGCCCGCCCCTCCAAGCATCGAGATGAGAACAATCTGGATAGACATAGCAAGAAGCATAACGCTCCCCGGATCGATGTAAAGAATATATTGCGCGTAAAATGTGCCTGCCATGGCGCTCAGGAAGGCGCTTATCATAATAGCCATGAGACGGTACGAGACGACATCAACACCCAGGACTTCCGCAATTTTATGGCTCTCCTTGATCGCGCGGAAATAGTAGCCCATTTTGGAGGTTGCTATGAAATAACAAACAGCCAAAGAAACAAGAAGAAAGGCAAGCATGATATAGTAATAAGGCAGTTTTGAAGAATTGAACAGGAAATTGGTGAAGGACTCGTTCTGCATGGACAAGGAAAGTCCTTCCGCCGCACCCACCATTTTCCAGTTGTTGAAGACAATCCTGACTATTTCAGCAAATGCGATACTGGCGATTGCAAAATAGTGGCCCCTCAGGTTGGAACAGGGATATCCGATAGCTGCCGCCACCAGAGCAGCGACGCAGCCCCCTGCGACGAGTCCTAGCCACGGGTTGACCACGTAGGCGATAGACAAATAAGAAGAAGTATAAGCGCCGATACCGAAAAAGGCCGCCTGCCCGAAAGAAAACATGCCTGCATAGCCACCCATGATGTTCCACGCAACTCCCAGCATGCCAAACATGAATACGAGGATCATTACATGAATATGAAAGGACTGGCGGACAACTAGGGGAAACCCAATGAGCAGCAAGAGGACGGCAAACCCAGTAATAATCTGTCGGACCCTGAAATTAGCTGGTGTTACCACCCCAGGAGACCCTGCGGCCTTATCCAGATTGTTATGAGATATATCATGAAAACAATGGCATACTTGTAAGACGGGTCGAAGAAGAAGCCGCCTAATGTCTGGGCCAACCCTACCAGTATTCCAGCGATAAATGCCCCCTCAATGCTGCCGAACCCGCCGAGGGCCACGACACAAAAAGCGATAGTCCCGAACAGACCTCCCACCTGGGGATAAACGTAGTAATAAGTAGATAAGAAAGCCCCCGCCACTCCGACGAGGGCCGCACCGATACCAAAAGAAAGCGAGTTGATGCGCTCGATATTGATCCCCATGAGTAGGGCCGCCTCGCGGTCCATCTCGGTCGCCAAAATCGCCTTGCCGCTTTTCGTCCTTTTCAGGAAAAAAAACATGCAGACAGAAGCGATTACGCTCCCGATGGAAGCTGCAACTTTGGGAACACTGAGGGCGACGCCGCCGATTTGCCACGTACCCTGCAGTATTGTGGCCGGCAAAAGCCGGAAATCCGGGGTCCAGAAATAAACGGCAAGATTGGAGATAAAGATACTCACTCCGAAGGTCACTACCAGCTGGGCCAGTATGGGACCCTTCATCACCTTGCTCACAATGAAGCGGTAGATCAGCATGCCCATGACAAACATGCCGACAAAACATATTGGAATCGAAAAGATGGGATCGATGCCGTACAGGGTAAAAAGCCAAAAAGAGGTGAACATGCCGAGCATCAGGAATTCGCCGTGGGCAAAATTCACGATGTTCATGACACCCCAGATAAGCGTCAAGCCGATGGCGACCAATGAATACATCAGGCCGATCAATAAACCATCGGCAAGTTGCTGAAGCAACTGGTCGGGCATGGATCGGTTCCGCTGCTACTGTCTTTCCTTCCATGCCGGAAACGGCCAGACTACCGGCTTCGAGGCCGAGTCAAAAGGCCAGATTGTTATATATTGCTGATTGAGTATCTGGACAAGCGTTCCCCTTGCGTAGATGTTCTGGTTTGATTGCGGGTCGAACTTGATCCCCTCCCACGGGTAGATAGTCTGGTTGCCTGGTATGTTAGTTTCATGAAGAGCTTTCACAATAGCTTCTGGATCCGTGGACTTCGCCCGGTTAATAGCCTCTGCAAGGACAAAGGGGGCCATGAAGCTCCGGGCTGCGTTTTCACTCATGTCTATGCCGTATTTCTTTCTGAAAAGGTCGTTGACCTTGGCCACAAGCGGGTTTTTCTTGGCAAGATCGAGTGCAAAGGTTGACCGGACAATTATGTAGTTGCCATCAGCTTTCACCGCCGCCAAGTAGCCCGGCTCGATATAGCCCGCCATAGTCATAATGCCTTTAGGTTGAAAGCCCATTTCCTTAAAAGTCTTGGTAAAGAGAATGGCATCTGTGATATACGAGGCATGCATCAGTACGTCCGCTTTGCTTACGATAAGCTTGCCCACCTCACTAGTCACGTCTGTTGCGTTGGCCGGGTATGCTATATCGGCAACCACCTTATAACCGAATTCAGAGGCATATTTCTTGTAGGCCTTGCCGGCATTAGAGCCGAATTCCGTATTTTCGTAAAGCACAGCTACGTTATGAACTGCCTGTCCAGCCTTCTTTTCCAGGTCCTTCAGGAACTGGAACTGGTCCCGGGCAAAAATATCGTCATGAGGGCTAACCCTGAAAAAGTACTTGAATCCCCGTTCCGTCAGTGTAGGAGAAGAAGAATCCGAGCATACGTATGGAATTTTCAGTCTTTCGGTAATCTGACTGGCGGTTTTCGTCACAGCACTCTGGTAGGCTCCGATCATGGCAACCACCTTTTCCGAGGTAATCAGCCTTTCAGCCTCGGACATTCCGTTTTTCGCATCCCCCTTGGTATCGGCATATACCATTTCGATTTTTGTACCGCCCAGATTCGGCAGCCCCTCACTCTTCGCCAAGGGGAGGTCAAGATCGTATTTCCCGTTAATAATGTCGACCGCCAGATCGACACCCCTCTTGCAATCCAGACCAGTTGAAGCGATATTGCCAGTCAGGGGATAGACTGCGCCGATTTTGATGACCTTCTGCTGTGATTGCGCAGATACGGAAAAAACCAAGATCAGCAACAGTGATAATGCAACAGATAAAACTCTGATACAAGTTTTTGATGCCATCGCGTTTTTCCTCCTGCTCATATTTTTTCTGTTTCTAAACCTGATAAGGTTCCCAATACTTTGGCAGAAATGCTATCGGAGTGAGCTTCATCGATTAGAAAATACCACACAAATGTCCAAAATACAATTGCGGAAATGCCTGCGAATTGACTCACAAATAATGTTACCGTAGACAGAAGTTAAAAGGATCGTTGACTCATAATGCATGTTACCGAGAAAAAACATGCAGAGAAAGGGATTGTTTTATGAGTTCACGATCGA
>DASPUA010000039.1:0-4859 GCA_035623135.1 Thermodesulfovibrionales bacterium
ACTTCAGGATATCCCCCTTAGCTTAAGATACAGGTTCCTCGACGAGGGGACATACTGCCCCTCCCTCGCACTCATTGTGGGAGGATCACTGCATACGGGAAGAAGTGAATTCAGCACTGCCGGGAGTATCGGCGGAGGAATTATCGTCTCAAAACGCATAGGACCTGTGACCGGACATGCAAACCTCCTGTATTTCAGGCCTGGAAGCGGTCCATTGACAGAAGAAATCACCTTAGCTGCCGGGCTCGATTTCGCAGCCTCAAACAACTTCAAGATACTCACTGAACTGTACGGCCAAAAGAGTTATTCAGGTAGCTGGAACAGGCTCGAGCTGCGCTTAGGATACAGATTCTTTACCGCAGAGAATCTTTATACCACGGTCGGTGCAGGTACTGACATGAAAAACAGGAACCCTGAATTTCGGCTATTTCTGTCATTGAGTTATCTCTTCCCCCAGGAAAGAAAAGAGATTAAAAAGATTTACGAGGAGGAGGAATAGTGTTTGATTTAGGGATACAGGAGCTCATTGTCATTTTTGTTGTTGCCCTCATTGTCTTTGGACCCAAACGGCTGCCCGAGTTGGGGAAGACCCTGGGTAAAGGACTCTTCGAACTCAAGAAGGCCATGGAAGGTATCAAGGAACAAATAAACGAGGAAGCCGAGAGCACCCATCCTCCCACGGATAATCCCCCTTTGCAAGAAGTAATAAAAGATGAGGAGCATGCTCACTCTGATTCGGCATACGCACCACCTCAAGGTCCTCCTGTCACGGAAGGAGAAGAAACAGAAAGGGATGTCTCCGCAGGTTCCAAGAGAAAAGGGATTTACCAAACTACTGACAAGACAGGACAGGAGAGAAAGGAAGACACGGTAAATGGCAGATGAGAAAATGCCTTTCACAGGACACCTCTCCGAACTTCGCAAGAGAATCATTTTTTCTCTGATAGCCCTTCTTGCCGGGTTTCTTGTCTCATTCAACTATTCTGAAAATATCTTTGATGTACTTACCCTCCCTCTCAGGTCAGAGATAGGGTTCAGCATAAAGTATCCCTTTGTCACGTTCGTTCCAGCTCAAATAAAAAATTCCACTCTTGTATTCCTCGCTCCTGCAGAGGCATTCTGGATGCATCTGAAGGTCTCCTTTGTGGTAGGACTCATACTTGCCCTCCCCGTAATCCTGTATCAGTTATGGAAGTTTGTTTCTCCTGGCCTGCTTGCAAAGGAGAGAAAATATATCGTCCCCTTCGTAGTGACCGCTACGCTTCTTTTTCTTGTAGGTGCTGCCTTTTGCTTTTTATTTGTCCTTCCCTTTGCCATGGGCTTTCTCCTCACTTACAAAATCGGCGCATTGACCCCTATGCTGTCTGTGGGCAATTATGTTGACTTCTGCCTGAAATTCATCCTCGCCTTTGGCGCCGTTTTCGAACTTCCCATTGTCATCGTTTTTATGACACGTATGGGAGTCGTGACACCCAAAACCCTCGCAAAGAACAGAAAGTATGCCATACTGCTTGCATTTGTGGCCGGCGCGATACTCACCCCAACGCCTGACGCCTTCAATCAGACATTGATGGCAGTGCCGATCATCATTCTCTATGAAGCGGGTATTCTGGTATCAAGATTCTTTGTCAGGCGCAAACCCACAAAGGAGGAAGGTACAGAAGAGGTCCCCTCAACCCATTGAATGTCTGCAATCAAAGGAAAAAGCCTGAAAATCATCACCCAGGATATATCCGAAGGATATACCGTAGTGAACCCTCTGTTCCTGAAGCCCTTTGATCCAGAGACCCTCAAAGAACTCTACAAGAGCATGCTGAAAACACAGGCTGAAATCCGCGGGGAGAGATTTCCCCACAATGATACTGAAGCCATCCGATGGAGAAACCTGAGACTCCAGAGGCTCCATACCGCAGCTATGATTATCAAGGCATTCGCAAGGGATAAGCGTATTCCCCTCGTGTGAACCACATTTGACACTCATGAAAATCTGTGTTATTTTTTGACATGGAAGTTTCTGAAGACATAAAAGCTGCCAAGGACGTCATTCAAGCATTCCTGAAAGCGAAAAAGACGGTAAGGATGTATCCTGAAAACAATCCCATCTACAGGAAAACGCTCGACGATACCTTTTCGAGGCTTAGCGACCTCTTTAGTTACCGGGACGAATTTAATCTGAAGATCAAGCAAAATGAAATCTTTTTTGAAGCCGAGCAGATCTACGCAAACACTGAGAAGGACGATAACCTTGCTCTTTTTTTCTTCAAGGATGGTTTGAGGGAGTTGACGTTCACGAGAGGGTTGTCCCTTCCAGAGATGGAGGAGTTCCTGAAAATCATCTCGCTCGACTTTGACCGGGAAGCGGTTGACGACGATATTGTCACTCTCTTATGGGAGAAGGATTTCCGGAACATAAAATATGTTGCTGACGATGCGTTCCTTGTGGAGGATGAAGATTTTGAGAGGGCGGAAATAAACCAGGTGAAAGGGAAAGCCTCGGGGCCTGATGAGATACTCAAGGCGTATGCCGCTGCATTCGAATCCGAGGATGTGAAGGGAATCTCCATTGTGAACCTCACCGACAAAGATCTCCAGGTTCTTGTGAAAGAGATGGAGAAGGATACGCAGGATAAGACGGGCAAGATATACCAGATACTCCTGGAGATGCTCCTCCAGGCAGAGAGCGCTCCGGAATACGAGGATGTCCTCGGTCTCCTTAGGAACGTATTTTCTTATAGTCTCAAGCAAAGAGACCTAAGAACCGCTGTTGATATCATGCAACAAACAAAGACGATAGCGGAAAGTCTTGCGTTTTCTGACACCGTTAAGCGCCAGATGAACCTCCTTCTCGCATCCGTCAATTCAGAAGAATCAGTAAAGAGCCTGGGTGAGATATTTGATTCAGACGCAGCCCTCGATGAACAGGTAGTGAGTGAATACATGGGGTTTCTTAACAGGATCTCCATCCCCTCCTTCATTTCGCTTCTGGGGGAACTGGAGAGTATTCATGGGAGAAAAATCGTCATTACCATACTTATCCATTTAGGGAAACATGATATCCAGGCTGTTGCTAAGGGACTTCAGGACAACCGCTGGTTTGTGGTAAGGAACATTATTTATGTCCTTCGCCACATTGGGGACAAAAAGGCGGTGGAATACCTGCTCGCCACCGCAAAACACGCCGATGAACGGGTCAAGAAAGAGGCGATCAAGACACTGGGAGATCTGAAGAACCCTCTCGCATTGCAGACCTTGAGAGACTGCCTCGATGACGCAGAGCCTTCCATACGAAAAATTGCGGTAAAGGCATTGGGGTCCATAGGCTCCGAGACCGCAAAACGGATAATCCTTGAAAGGCTCTCCGAAAAGGAGTTCAGGGGTAAGGATTTTGATGAAAAGAGGGACTTCTACGAGATTCTGGCGCGTTGGAATCATGCCGATGTAGTTGACTTCTTAATAGGCACACTGAAAAAGAGAGCGCTTTTCGGAAAAGCCAAGGTTGATGAGAACAGGGCATGTGCTGCATATTGCCTTGGATTAATGGGCAACAAGGACTCCCTTCCCGTCCTTTCCAGGCTCAGGGAATCAAAGAATAAACTTCTGAGAGAGTCGGTAAATACCGCCATTAGGAAGATAGAGCATGTCTGAGAGAGAAGATGTAGAAATCGCGAGGAACGCGAAGGATATCATCAATCAGCTCGCCGTGTTTATCAGGAATGCTCATGTGCATGACCCAGGGAATGTCGCGGTGGTCTCTGCCATTGAGAAGTTTGTATCCAGGGTAAATCCCCTGATCGAGCAGGACAATACTCTTACCCTCGAACTTGTGGGGGAATTTTTTTATCTGAATGAGAGCAGGGTCAGATACTCCATGGAGTATCTCCTTAATTTCGATTTCCTCGTGAGGGAATTCAAGAGAAGGGCTCTCGGGAGCATTACCTTCAACAGCCAAATCACGTTGCAGGATATGCAGCTCTTTTTGAAACCATTCATTGCGTCACCCTTTTCCCAAAATCCCTTCGATGCTCTCTCCGAGGGTACTGCAATGATCAATTCCCTAAGTGTAGGACCACTCAAAAAGATTAAGGAGGAAGGAGATTTTGATATAAGAAAACAGGTCAAAAAGACTTATTTCAATGCGGTTTCCTTCACTCAGGGTGTTATCAACAAAATCAAATCTGGAGAACGGGTGAGTATCAAGAAGGCAAAGAGGGTGGTAGAGAGCATGGTGGACATGATACTGGAAGAGGAAGAGCTTCTCATCGGCATGACCGCCATTAAGGACTATGACGAGTATACCTATCACCACTCGGTGAATGTGAGTATCCTTTCTGTAGCCCTGGGTCAGAGGATCGGCCTCAGCAGAAAGGCGCTCACTGATCTCGGTCTGGTTGCCCTCTTCCATGATATAGGGAAAATGGAAGTTCCCGCTGAAATACTGAACAAACCCACCAATTTTGATGATAATGAATGGAAGATAGTCAAGAAGCATCCTTTCTGGGGCGTGAGAGCAATCCTGAAACTCAAAGGGCTCGACTCCACATCGATCAAAACCGCCATTATCGCTTTCGAACACCACCTGAACTATGATATGAGTGGGTATCCAAAGATATCCAAACCCCTCGCGCTGGATTTTTATTCTAGGATCGTGAGTCTTGCAGACCAGTATGATGCCATGACCTCATCAAGGGTCTATTCAAGAAATCCTCTGGCACCTGACAAGGCATTGAGCATTATGATGGAGAGGGCGGGGACGGAACTGGACCCGATTCTCTTTAAATTCTTCATTAACATGATCGGAGTGTTTCCCATCGGCACCCTCGTCCTCCTGGATACCAAAGAACTCGGGCTTGTGTATGGGG
>DASPUA010000040.1:0-7504 GCA_035623135.1 Thermodesulfovibrionales bacterium
AGGTTTGGTGTGGGACAGAAGGAGCGAATCAAAGAGCTGAAGCAGGGGGTCGACATCCTGAGTATGACCGCAACCCCAATACCCCGGACACTTCACATGGCAATTTCGGGAATAAGGGGAATGAGCGTGATCGAGACCCCTCCTGAAGAGAGGCTTGCAGTGAGGAGCATGGTATCTGTATTTGACCCAAATCTTGTAAAAGAGGCAATGGAAAGGGAGCTTCAAAGGGATGGTCAAGTCCTCTTCGTGCATAACACGATTTTTGATATCGAAAAGGTTGCGGCACTCTTAAAAAGGCTTATACCTGATGCGAGATTCGGTATTGCCCATGGCCAGATGCCTGAGAGGAGGCTTGAGGAGGTCATGCTGAAGTTCATAAAGAGAGAGATCGATGTCCTCGTCTCCACCACGATCATAGGTTCGGGAATCGATATACCCACTGCCAATACCATACTTATAAACCGGGCCGACAGGATAGGGCTCTCCGACCTCTACCAACTCAGGGGAAGGGTGGGAAGGAGCAATGTGAGGGCATATGCATATTTCCTCATTCCCGGGAAGGACCTAGTGACCGAGGATGCAAAAAAAAGGCTCCAGGCAATCAGTGAGATGAGTTACCTTGGAGCAGGATTCAGGCTCGCGATGAAGGATCTCGAGATGAGGGGTGCGGGCAATCTCCTTGGTCCCCAGCAATCAGGACATATCCACGCCGTGGGATTTGACATGTATGTGGAGATGCTCGAAAAAGCGGTTGCAGAGCTGAAAGGCATGGAGATGAAGGAAGAGACGGAACCGTCCATTTCACTGAAGATGACTGCGCGCATTCCCGAGGAGTATATTGAAGATACGACGGTGAGGATGAGTCTGTACCGGAGGATTGCGAATACACATAATCCTGAAGCTCTGTCGGACATCGAGGCAGAAATGACAGACCGGTTCGGTAATGTGCCTGAAGAGGTGAGGAGGCTTCTCGATATCATGAGATTGAAGATTATTGCAAGAAGGCTTTCCATACTGAAAATCCTTGAAACTGACAGGAAGATTCGAGTTGTTTTCTCAAAAGTTACCCAGATGGCAACGGAAAAGGTGTTGGCCCTCCAGAAGACATTTCATGGTATCAGGTTCCACAGGGATGGTTTTGAGCTCAATCTCAAGGGAGTGTTCATGGATGAGGCGTATGGGGAGGTCTCCCGCGCACTGTCGAGTCTGCTCGCCCTGTGAAGATTCCCCTTTACTTGTGTGGGAGATTTCTGATAATTTTACAGAGCGCTATGAAAAACCCTCACATCTACCATAAAATGGCGGTATTTTCCTTTCTGATCATGTTTCTCACCGCTTCCTGTGCGAGCACACCCAAAGAGGATACACTCCAGAAGGCGAGGGCCCACTATCAGCTGGGGGTTTCGTATCTCAATGACAATAGTGTCCAGCCGGCATTTGTGGAGTTTCAAAAAGCGCTCGAACTGAACCCCGGGGACAAGGAGACCCTCAATGCAATCGGAGTCATCTATCTTTTGAAACTTGAAGATTATGCCAAGGCAATTGAGTTTCTTCAGAAGGCGCTCAAGGTGGACAAGAACTATTCAGAGGCATGGAACAACTTGGGAGTCGCCTATGAAAAAACGGGGAAATACGATGAGGCAATTGAGGCATACAAGGCCGCACTCTTGAATACCTTTTACCGGAATCCTGAAAAGGCACTCAATAATCTGGGCAGGGTATACTACAGGATGAAAAGGTACGACGAAGCCATTGACGCTTACAAAGAGGCGGCCAAAAGGGCTTCTGATTTTGCCCTTCCGTATTATGGGATTGCGCTCTGCTATAATGCCTCCGGGAGATACGGCAATGCTGCGACGGCCTTAAGAAAGGCCCTTGAGCTTGACCCTGCATACAGGGGTGACAAGGAAAGGGCGATCAGGGACCTGAAGGAGAGAAAAGTCCTGCTTAGGGCAGAAGAAGAGAAGGATATGGATGACCTCCTCGAGATAATGAATTATTAGGCCAGGGTCAAAGCTGGATAATTTCCCAGACCAAATTTTGGCCTTAAAGCTTCTGAAACTTTTTATTTATCTTTCCCTCTTATTTCATGCAAAATTAAATTCATCAATAGTCATTAAGAAATCCGTGCCTCAAAATCTTAATAAAAAGCTCTAAGAAAAACCTAAAAATACTTGACAATAAAGAATTTATATGATTCAATTTAAGCTGGAATAGATAAAAACAACTCTTTCAACAAGGAGAGGATGAGATGAAGAACAAGATTACCTATCTCTTTTTTATTCTTTTCTTGGTATCCTGCGGAAGCAGCAATACCCAAAACATTGCTTCGGACGGTCAAAAAGGAACAAGTTCTCAAAAGGTCACTGCACAATCGATTTTGTCCGGTCTGGAGAAGGGAAAATACAAAGAAGGGGAGGTATTGGTTAAATTCAAGTCAGGTGTTGCTGCATCCTCCTCTCAAAGAACGAGTCAGAATATGGGCGCAAAAACAATCAAGAGATTTTCTATCGTTCCGAATCTTGAACATGTGAAACTTCCTGAAGGGCTTTCTGTAAAGGATGCGATTGTCAAATATATGGCTGATCCGAACGTGGAATATGCTGAACCAAATTATATGAGGTACGCTTCGGTGCTACCGAACGACACTTTTTTCAGTCCTCAGCAATGGGCTCTACTGAACGACGGCTCATTTGTCAGCGGCACGCAGGGGGATGACATAAAAGCTCCTCAGGCATGGGATATTACCACAGGCAGCAGCGGTGTCGTTGTAGCTGTAATCGATTCAGGAATCGATTACGACCATCCTGATTTTGTCGGTACTGCCGGTCTGAGTAACATATGGTCCAATCCGGGAGAGACCTGTTCAGACGGTATTGACCATGACGGAAATGGATTCATTAATGACTGCAGGGGATGGAATTTTGTTGATAACAACAACAATCCGATGGATGATTTTGGGCACGGCACGCATGTGGCTGGTATTATCGGTGCCGCGGGGAATAACGGGATGGGCATTGCCGGCGTAATGTGGCAAGTGAAATTAGTGCCATTAAAGATACTTGACTCAACCGGCGCCGGTACCGTATCGAATTCGATTGCGGCGATTCAATATGTTGTTTCAAATGCTGTTTCAAAAGGGATAAAGTTAATCAACGCGAGTTACGGAGGGTTCTCATTTTCCCAGGCCGAATTTGATGCGATATCGGGTGCCAATAACATCGGTGTTCTTTTTGTTGCTGCCGCAGGGAATGGTGACCCGCTGGCATGTGCGGAACTTGACGCATGTATTGGACTTAACAATGACATTACCCCGACTTATCCGGCAAGTTATAACCTTCTCAATATTATCTCAGTTGCTGCCACTGACCAGAATGACAGGCTGGCCGCATTCTCGAACTTCGGCAACTCCGTTCACGTTGCTGCGCCGGGTGTAAGCATTTTGAGCACTATCCCAACGTCTGGCTTGAGCGAACCATTCCTTTCTTTTTGCACTTTTTCCCCGGCTGCCAACTATGAATTTTGTGGGGGCACGTCCATGGCTGCTCCTCACGTATCCGGCCTTGCAGGGCTTCTTTACAGCTTTTATGACGGCAACAATAATACCCAGTTCACCTATTGGCAGGTTCGTGATGCGATCCTCTGGTCTGTGGATTACCTCCCTACACTGAACGACAAGGTAAGGACAGGGGGAAGGATCAATGCCTATAAGGCATTGTCATCTTTATTGCCACCTACAAACCTTAAAGCTGAAGCATCATCTCCAGGTCAGATTTCACTCACGTGGTCAGGGAATGCAACACTTGAGGAGGGATATATAGTAGAGAGAAAAACTGGGAGCGGCTCTTTCCAATATCTCCCAAACGCGCCACGGCAGCCGAGGGCGGATGTCATTCCTCAACCTCCGGTAACCTATACATATGTGGATACTAATCTTCCTGCCAGCACGACTTATACTTACCGGGTGACGGCTTATAGCAATGAAATAGGATGTACTCCAGGAGACGGGACCTGCATCCCGGGAGAGTCCTTTCCTTCCAACGAAGCATCTGCCACGACCCTTGCTCCGGACACACCAGCATCTGACCCGTCCTCCTCTGGTGGAGGCGGATGTTCCATCGGCGCACGGCAGAATGCAACCACTGCAATGGCTGACCTTGCTGTACTGCTTACGCCATTACTGCTTGTTGCGATTTTGAGGCGCAGAAGATAATTGAGATATAAGGATTAAACTGGATATCCCGAGGGGAAAGGCATTACATACATTCCTGCTGCTGTTTGTCCTGGTCTGTGCATATCATGCCTTTTCCCTCTCTTTCCTTAAATATCTGATCCCCCTCTGCCTTCTCGTCGTCCCATCCCTTTTCCGGGAAACGGTACGTCTCAGGTTCTCGATGAAGGACGCGGCAACTGGAATCGTCGTTTCTGCTGCAGTCTTGGTGCCTTTCTGGTTTTTTTTCTCCCTTCCGGGAAGACCGCATGCATTGTTATCTGTAGGTTCCATGATTTTTCAACTTTTCGGTGTCGCGATACCCGAAGAGGTGTATTTCAGGGGATTCCTGCAGCAGAGGCTCGGGAATACACTCAAAAGCGTCCTGACAGTGAGCCTTCTCTTTTCATTCATGCACCTGCCACAGTTCATCTTCTACGGGGACAGATATTCGCTTCTGACTTTTTTCCCCTCTCTGGTGATGGGCCTGCTCTATTGGCGGACATCCAATGTCCTGCCATCCGTTATCTTTCATTTCTGCTCAAATATTGTGTTTTTAGGTGTTTATGATATACTTTAAAATTGTCAAATAAACTCGTGTGAGGGAAAAAATGAAGAGAGTTGCGCACCTTTTTCTGGTTCTGTTGTTTGTGTCCTGCGGAACCGATAACACTGCAACCATTTCGTCGGAATCTCCACATGCAGATGTCCCTCAACAGATCAGCTCAGCACAGGTCTCTGTGCAGTCTGTCCTCTCTGGTATGGAAAAAGGTAACTATAGGGAAGGGGAACTGCTTGTGAAGTTCAGGTCAGGGGTAGTGACCGCTTCCTCATTGAAGGTGCACCAGGCCCTGGGTGCGGCAGTGCTTAAGAGGTTTGTCCTTGTCCCCAATCTCGATCATGTCACGCTTCCGGCGGGCCTTTCTATAAAGGATGCAATTATGAAATATATGGAAGACCCTGCCGTGGAATATGCAGAGCCTAACTATATCAAGCGTATTTCGAGGCTTCCCAATGACACATTATTCGCCCAGCAGTGGGGCCTCACAAAGATAAATGCACCCGGTGCATGGGACGTGAACACAGGGAGCAACAGTGTGATTGTTGCGGTCATAGATTCAGGGATTGATCTCACCCATCCTGACCTGATTGCCAATATTGGTCCAGGATATAATTTCATAACCAACAATAATGTTCCTATGGATGACAATGGACACGGGACGCATGTTTCCGGAGTCATAGGAGCAGTGGGGAACAACCAGATTGGAGTTACTGGTGTGATGTGGAATGTGAAGCTCATGCCGTTAAAGTTTCTCGATGCAACTGGTAATGGCAGCACAGCGGATGAGATTTCTGCCATTGAGTTTGCGATTACTCATGGAGCAAAGATAATGAACGCGAGCTTTGCCGGCTCAGATTTTTCTCAGTCCGAATTCCTTGCAATACGTTCAGCGAATAGTTCAGGGGTTCTCCTTATGGCTGCTGCGGGTAATGATGGCACGAACAATGACCAAAAACCGAATTACCCCGCAAACTACAACCTTCCCAACATCATCTCCGTTGCTGCTACCGACCAAAACGACAATCTGGCATTATTCAGCAACTTCGGCCCCAATTCTGTTCAGGTAGCTGCACCAGGAGTGGATATCCTTAGCACGATCCCTCTTAACCTGCCTCCATGCACAATTCACCCTTTTGAACCGAATTATGATTATTGCTCAGGTACTTCCCAGGCAACGCCATTCATCTCAGGCCTTGCAGGCTTGCTTTACAGTCAAAATCCGGATCTTTCGTACCTACAGGTCCGGAGCATACTCTTCAGTAGTGTTGATGTATTGCCGTCCCTTAATAATAAAATCCTGACATCAGGAAGGGTCAATGCCTTTCGTGCATTGACAACGCCAATTGTCCCCCATATCTCTATTTCTCCCTCAAGCAAGGATTTCGGAACCGTGACTGTTGGGAGTTCTTCCTCCTCGCAGACCTTTACTGTATCCAACCAGGGGACTGCGAACCTCATTATCGGCCAGATTACACTTGCAGGTGCGAATGCTGCGGAGTTCAGCATGGCCAACGATGGATGTTCAAATCATACCATTGCACCGCTGTCTAATTGTACAATTCAGGCAACGTTCTCTCCTGCATCAGCAGGCGCAAAAAGTGCGACCATCTCATTCCCCTCTAACGACACTGCTTCTCCTGCAGTGACTGTTTCCCTTTCAGGCGCGGGTACCGCACCTTCTCCTCCTCCGTCCTCTGGTGGCGGCGGGGGCGGATGTTCAATAGGCAGCCGGCAGAACGCGCCGAGCGCACTCGCTGATTCCTTGATAATGTTAGTGCCTCTCCTGCTGGCGGCGATCTTAAGACGTAGACGAGAGATTAGGAGATAATAAAGGAGTTGGACAAAAAGCACCATGTCACGCCTTAGATTTCTTACTGCAGGCGAGTCACACGGCAGGACCCTCATGGGCATTATGGAGGGAATACCTGCAAACCTTTCCCTTTCATCACCAGATATAGATGCTGAACTGAAAAGGCGGCAGTCAGGCTTCGGGAGGGGAGGACGGATGAAGATTGAGTCTGACCATGCCGAGATACTCTCGGGCGTCCGCTGGGGAAGGACCATGGGCTCGCCCATCGCCCTCTCGATCGAAAACAGGGACCACAAGAATTGGCTCGAGGGCATGTCTTCTGATAACCGCCACCAGGGCTCAATCCCGGCAGTGACAAGGCCCAGGCCCGGACACGCAGACCTGGCCGGAGTCATCAAATATCACCAGCACGATGTGAGGAACATACTGGAGCGTTCCAGCGCGAGGGAGACTGCAATGAGGGTTGCATTGGGCGCTGTGGCGAAGAAGTTCCTTTCGGAATTCAACATCAGGGTGGGAAGCTATGTGATACAAATAGGAAATCAGCGGTCAGCAGTCAGCAGCGAGCAGCTTGGGGAAAAAGAGCTTCTTGAAGTCTTTAACCGGGCAGAGGCTTCTCCTGTGAGGTGCGCGGATGAAGATGCCACCAGGGGTATGGTTCAGCTTATAGAGAATGCCATGAAGGAGGGGAATTCCCTCGGCGGCGTGTTCGAGGTATTTGCCACAGGCCTTCCCGTGGGTCTCGGAAGTCATATCCAGTGGGACAGGAGGCTTGACGGAAAACTTGCTCAGGCATTGATGTCGGTGCAGGCGATCAAGGGAGTTGAAGTAGGGGCCGGATTCGCAATGGCGGGCAGGCCGGGCTCCGAAGTGATGGACGAAATCTCCTATGTCCGTGAGAAGTCGGAAGCAAGAAGCAAGA
>DASPUA010000041.1:0-3966 GCA_035623135.1 Thermodesulfovibrionales bacterium
GATGTGCCGGACTTAATGTGTCGCTTCTGCCTCAGGCAGCTCCGCTCGAAGAAAGGGTCCTTGAGGGCGAGGGGAAGCCAAAGATTCTTCTTCTGGATCTGGACGGAGTGATCTCTTTCAAGGAGGAAAGAGACATCCTGAAGGTTAGGACGAGTCCCTCGAAGGTTGCCTTTTTCCGGGAGGCGCTCCTCAAGGCTGAGGCAGACCCTGAGATCTCAGGCGTGATCCTGAGGATAAACTCGCCCGGCGGCAGCGTTGCCGCAAGCGACGCGATCTACCACGAAATCATGAGCTTCAGACAGAAAAGGAAAATACCTGTTCATGCCTATATTATGGAACTCGGCGCATCGGGGGGATATTATGTAGCCTTGGGCGCCGACCGAATCATTGCAAGTCCCACCGCGATCATGGGCAGCGTCGGCGTCATCGCCATGAAATTCAATATCGAGGGGCTTCTGTCGAGGATCGGGGTCTCTGAAGAGACTTACAAGTCGGGCCCGAAAAAGGACTTCTGGTCACCCTTCCGTCCGACGACGCCCGAGGAGAAGAGGATGTTCCAGGACATCATCGACAAGCTTTACTCTCGCTTCGTCGAGGTCGTCTACGCAAACAGGCAGAAGCTTCTTACCGAACAGGAGATCAGGACCCTTGCCGACGGCAGAGTGTTTGTCTCGAGCGAGGCCCTCGAGGCAAAACTGATCGACCGGGTTGCATATCTGGATGAGGCGATCAGTGGGATGAAGAAAGGGATCAATATTAACCAGGCGAGGGTGATCACCTATGTTCGCCCTAAGACTTTCAAATCGAATATATATTCGGAATATTCCGAAATGCCTCTGTCGGGCCCTCAGGTGGTAAACCTGATTTCTGTAAACGCCGAGGAACTTTCTCTCTTCCCAGGGGTGCAGTTCATGTATCTCTGGAACCCTTAGACGGCAAGAAAAGGAAAGGAGTGAATGCCTGCCCTCTACATGAGTGCTAACCAGTGCCGGCAATTTTCATAATTTATTCAAAAATCTGTGGTAAGGTGTCTTAAGCTTAGGGAAGGGCGTTGGCGCCGGGTTCAGTCAAGTTTAATCAGGAGGGAGCTTTGTGCGTACTGAGTTAATTAAGTGAGATTATGTCGCCTTACCTTCTATCCCGCAAACCTCCGTGGCAGTTAGTTCTCGTTTTTCTTATTTTAGCTATTTCTATATCTTCCGCAGGACTTCTTTACTATGGCAGCCAGAAGAAACTGATCAAGAAGGAAAGGCAGGATGAACTCCTCGCAATTGCCGACTTAAAAGAAAGCCAGATTGTAAACTGGCGCAAAGAACGTTTAGCGGATGCGGCCACCATATTTGAAAATTCCTCGCTGACGCCTCACATACGGGGTCTGCTTCAGGGAGAAAAGAGAAAAAAAGAGATGAGCCAGATTCGTACGTGGATGGGCTCTTTCAGGGGCACCTACCTGTATGACGATATTCTCCTCGCAGACAAAGACGGAAATATTCTCCTATCAGTCTCACAAAAGAGTGAAGATATCGGGCCTGATGAGAAAAGATTGTCTTCCTATGCGATGAAGATCAAGAAAGTGATATTTTCGGATCTTTACAAGAGCAAAGTTTCACGGAGAATCCTTCTGAGCATCGTGGTACCGATTCTGGATAAAGAGGCAAATGAGACGCTGGGCGTTTTTCTTTTGCGGATCGACCCGCATGTATTTTTATATCCTCTTATTCAGACATGGCCGACCCGCAGTCGTACTGCAGAAACGATACTTATACGCCGTGAAGGGGACGAGGTAGTCTACCTCAACGATCTCCGCTACCGCAGGGATGCCGCCCTCACATTCCATATGCGCGCACGCGATCTGCGTATTCCAACGGCAGTGGCGGCACAGGGCGAAGCGGGGATTTTCGAGGGTCTCAATTATACAGGAACCGAGGTCTTCACCGCTCTGCGATCCGTTCCCGACTCTCCATGGTTTATAATCTCAAATGTTGACAAGGAAGAGGTCTATGCGCCGATCAGGGCGCGCTTGTGGAGTGTGATGATTGTGATCGTTCTCAGCATACTATTGGCCGCGGCTGCAGTCATTCTTATCTTACGTAGGCGGGAAAAGGAAGAAGAGAAAAGGTATCGTAAACATCTTGAAGAAACGGTAAGGGAACGGACAGCAGAGTTGGAAAGAGTGAACAAGGTACTGGAGGCGTCTTACAGGGACATGGAGAGCTTTAGCTACTCGGCTTCTCATGACCTTAGGACGCCCCTTTTAGTAATCAGCGGTTTCGTCCAGAGAATGATAAGGGATTATTCTGACAGGCTTGATCCCAAAGGTCTTGAGATCCTTAACATCGTCAAGGACAGCTCAGGGAGAATGGAGCAACTTGTAAGTGATCTTCTTGCCTTCTCCCGGGTAACAACTAAAGAGATTCAGGTCGCCGCAATAGATATGGGAGTGCTTGTTGATAAAGTATTTGATGATCTCAGACCGACTATTAAAAAAAGGGACGTACGATTGATAAGAAAACCCCTTCCAGTTGGATATGGCGATGTCTCCATGATTCGCCAGGTTCTTGTTAACCTTCTGTCAAATGCGATCAAATATACAAAACCCAAGGAAGAAGGGATAATCGAAGTGGGAGGGTCCGTGGAGGCGATGAAAGTATATATTATGTTAAAGACAACGGCATAGGATTCGATATGCAGCACGCAGGTAAACTCTTCGGACTTTTCCAGCGTTTAGATAACACTCATAAAATTGAGGGAATAGGCATTGGACTTGTCATCAGCAAAAGAACACTTGAAAAACACGGCGGACGGATATGGGCAGAAGGAAAGCTTAAAGAGGGAGCGACGTTCTATTTCACATTGAAAAACAACCTTAATACGCCACTTTAATCCTTTTAAACGCTTTTTGCTACTTATGAAGGTTGGCTTCACGCAAGATAGCGAAGAAAATATTTGTAGTAAAGATTTTCAATTTAAACCTCCGCCGAGATCAGTAAGACATGCCGCGAGGAGTTTGTGTCGTTGTCTTCATAGTTTCTTCATTTTTTTCGTGTTAAATATTTTTAGAGGTTAGAAAAAACCAATCTTTCGTTGGTTGGAATATTGCCGATCTGGTGAGATAGAGCTAAAGTTATGCAAAATGTTACACGCAGAGGTGAATGGAAATGAAAAAGAGCCTTTATCCAGTCATTGTCCTTGTCATTGTGGCGCTGCTCTTTGCAAGCGCTTTACCTGTGCAGGCGCGTGGGCACTTTTATGGAGGTATCTGGATCGGTCCGGGATGGGGTGGATGGGGGCCCTGGTGGTGGGGTGCTCCGGCCTATCCGTATTATTATGATTATTATTGGGCGCCTCCTGTCGTTAATCAGGAACAGTCGCGGGTATATGTGCAGCCGGCTCCACAAGTGGAGCAACAGAGTTACTGGTATTTCTGCCCGGATAGCCGCAATTATTATCCTTATGTGAAACAGTGCCCGAGTGGCTGGCTGAAGGTTGTTCCTTCCGCTCCACCTGATCAGAAGGAGTAGACATGATGAAGAGCAGGCGAAACATATTTATAGTTATGGCAGTTCTGATAATAAGCGGATGTGCAACAATGCCGACTGGTCCCAGTGTTATGGTGATGCCACCACCTGGAAAGTCCTTCGAGCAATTCCAGGCCGACGATGCCATTTGCAGACAATGGGCGGCACAGCAGATAGGTATGGCCCCTCAGGAGGTGGCCAATCAGAATACCGCCACAGGGGCCGTAGTTGGCACTGCTGTCGGGGCAGGCCTGGGCGCAGCCATAGGGTCAGCCTCAGGGAGTGCTGGGGTTGGCGCAGCTATAGGCGCGGCAAGCGGACTTCTTGTTGGAACGGCCTCGGGCGCAAGTGCCGGTCAGGCTTATGGATGGCGTGCGCAACGTCGGTACGATAACGCATATCAGCAGTGCATGTATGCCAAGGGAAACCAGATTCCGGGAATGACGAC
>DASPUA010000042.1:0-12513 GCA_035623135.1 Thermodesulfovibrionales bacterium
CCAACCCTTGTCTGAGAGGGAAGACACTGTGGGAGAATGCATGGAAGAAAGCAGACTCAGCACCTTCTTGAATGACCTTTCAGGCACATTCATCTTGAGCCCGACCTTTTCTTCCGCGGCAAGGGCGCCCTTCAGAAGCAATGCGATATTCTCCATCTTCTGCCTTTTCCCTTTATCATGCCACGCCTTCTTGTTGGCAATAAACCTCGTAGTGGACTCAATGATCGTCTCCACAATCCTCAGATTGTTCGCCTTGAGCGAAGTCCCTGTCTCGGTGATCTCCACAATGGCATCAGCCAGGTAAGGAGGTTTCACCTCAGTTGCACCCCATGAAAAATCGACCTCTGCCCTGACCCCCTTTGACTTGAAATATCTCTTCGTGAACCCCACCAGTTCCGTAGCAACCCGTTTGCCGTTGAGGTCCCTGATACCCTTTATCCTTGAATCCGCGGGAACGGCAACAACCCATCTCACAGGCCTGAAGCCCTCTTTCGCATACGTCAATTCAGCGACCTCCATCACATCCGCATTCTGTTCAAGAACCCAGTCGTGGCCGGTCAGACCACAATCCAGGACACCATCTTCCACATACCGTGCCATTTCCTGTGCCCGGATGAGCATGGCCTCTATCTCGGGATCATCAAATACCGGGTAATACGATCTCGCAGATACGGTAATGTGATATCCCGCCTTCTTGAAAAGCCTCAGCGTTGATTCCTGGAGGCTCCCCTTTGGGAGTCCAAGCTTCAGAATTGTCTTTCTGTTATCCATGGGTAATTACCTCCTCCGGCACCCCTATTCTGCCCAGTACCGCACTCGCTGCCGCCACCGCGGGATTTGAGAGATACACTTCACTCTCAGGATGTCCCATTCTTCCCACAAAGTTCCTGTTTGTGGTCGCCAGCGCCCTCTCCCCCTTTGTGAGGATTCCCATATGCCCGCCGAGACATGGCCCGCAGGTGGGGGTGGAAACCACCGCCTCCGCATCGATGAATATCTCAAGCAGCCCCTCTTTCATCGACTCTTTATATATCTGCTGCGTTGCCGGTATCACAATCAACCGCACATTGGGATTCACTTTTTTCCCTCTTAATACAGAGGCAGCCTCCCTCAGGTCTTCAAGCCGGCCGTTAGTGCATGAACCGATCACCACCTGATCAATAGCGATGTGCGACAGCTCTGCAGCAGGCCTCGTATTGGAGGGAAGAGAAGGACATGACACCGTCAACGGGATTTTCGCGCAGTCATACTCTTTTATTTCCACATACCGCGAACCAGCATCGGGTGTATAGACGGTATAGGGCCTTTTTGCCCTTTCTCTCACATACTCCTCTGTGATGTGATCCGGAACAATAATGCCGTTCTTCCCTCCTGCCTCTATGGCCATATTACACATGGTGAGCCTTCCGTACATAGGGAGACTGCGTATGGCCTCGCCTTCAAATTCCATAGCCCTGTAGAGGGCTCCGTCAACCCCGATATCACCTATGGTATGGAGTATAAGGTCTTTCCCACCGACCCATTTGTTCAGTTTCCCGAAATAGATAAATTTCATTGACTCAGGGACCTTAAACCAACATTCCCCTGTTGCCATAGCTGCTGCTACATCAGTAGAGCCCACGCCGGTCGCAAACGCACCCAGTGCGCCATACGTGCATGTATGGCTGTCAGCGCCTATGATGACATCTCCTGGTACCACCAGGCCCTGCTCAGGCAACAGTGCATGCTCAATGCCCATCCTCCCCACTTCAAAATAAAGCCCAAGATGATATTCGCGCGAGAAGTCCCTCAATTGCTTGCACTGTTCAGCAGCCTTGATATCCTTTTGGGGCGCAAAATGATCGGGGATAAAGGCCACGCGGTTTTTGTCAAACACATCCCTTGCCCCTATCTTCCTAAACTCCTGAAGGGCAATGGGCGCCGTGATATCGTTTGCGAGAATAAAATCCACCTTCGCATTAATGAGCTCACCAGAAACTACCTCTGATTTCTCAGTATGGGCTGCAAGTATTTTTTCCGTGATCGTCATTGAGTTCCCCTGCACACCTTATTTTTAAACGATTATTATACCTCTCACTGCCAGATATTCACAAGACTCCCCTCCGCTTCCCGGTACCCTTACTGAAGAAGCTACACTCCTGAGCCTCGTCAGTCCACGGTAAAACAGAAACACTCCCACCACCTGATGAAAACATCAAGATATGGGTAGAGCCTGAACGTATATTGGTGAAACACAGGAACGCTGCTGCAATATGCGAATAAAAGGGTCAGTGTCAGACCAGTGATAAGTTGCGTTCGGTTTCATATGCCTCCTCCCTGCAATTTACTCTCTGCCAACCGTCCCTTCATTTAATGAGCATCTTCTGCCCAGAGATGATATATAATATATAAAAGTGATCTTTTCTGTATATGAGGAGGGGTTATGGTGAGATTGTCTCGGATCATGGTGCTGTCCTGTGTTATGGTATTCATCATGGGAGGGCTCTCTTCCCTTGCAGCCAGGGATAACAAAAGCGAAACAATAAAGCCTTCAGGAATCCACGAAGACTGCACGGAGCTGGTTCCCGGTGAAACTCTTGACTATTTCTTTAATGCTTCAAGACCTCTCAACTTCAATGTCCATTACCACGAAGACCATAATGTTGTCTATGTAATCACAAAGGACGGGGTCTCTTCAGACAAAGGAACGTTTCGCTGTGAAAAAAAGCAGTATTATTGTCTCATGTGGACCAATTCGGGCTCTGAATCAGTCAGCCTTACTTATTCTTACAGCACGGAAAAGAAGTAAGGGGAAAGTGGACGGTAGGGGATTCGAACCCCCGACTTCCACGTTGCGAACGTGGCGCTCTCCCAGCTGAGCTAACCGCCCTTCTCAATGAAAATCAGCACTTACAGCTTTTGCCTTTTTTACGGCCCCTGCAATTTTAGTAGAATTGTAGTAGTTTTGTAAATTACGCTTCATATATAGACGACTTCCCTTAATATCCTTTCTCTGATCTCCGGCCTTATGGCCTCCTTCCTAACCAGGTCAATTTTCTTTCCCAACAGGCGCTGCAGATATCTTTCGAGATTAATGAACTCGAACAAATCTGGAATCTCGTCATACTCGACGAGGACGTCAATGTCGCTTCGTTTTTTCTGCTCACCACGAACGAAGGAGCCGAAGATACCGATCTCACTCACACCGTACTTTCGGATCACCTCGTCTTTGTGTTCCTTCAGGATAGTCTTGGCTTCATCGATGCTTGTCACATTTTTTCTCATGCCCCTATTTTATCAGGTTTGTTTCGGGTTTGTTGACAACTTTTTTGACGGTATCGCTACTATTGCTTTTTCTTTCAGGGTTCAGATTTTAGAGCGGTTCAACAGGTGTGGGAGCAAGAAGTTCCGCTTTGACCGCTCCGGATAGGCTCAAATGGACATCTTTCAAGCCGAAACATTCCCTTCCTGATGCATCCAGAAAACAATGAGTTTCGGTTTCGTCGCAAGAGGAGAAGTACGGCCACAAAGAAACATTTCTGCGATCCGAGGTCAGTAACACCTGCTCGCAGAAATCCGCGCATGATCCTCACTCTAAGTTTATGTGATGTTCTTCCTCCTGCCACACAGTGGGCTTTATGCATTTAATTAAGGTTATGACCGGAAACAAACGCTCTACGGACCGAGGCCGATAGAGGACTTCCCCTGCTACCTATGAGGTATGCGGACATGCAACTGACACAAAGTTTTTCCCGAATCACACGTATCGCTATCAAGGCGGAATTTTTCCCCTTGTCACTCTCAGTTTACTGCGAGATCACAGATTGCGTTTGTTTCGTCAGATATTCAACGGAGCAGGCGCGGCTTGGGTTTCTCTCGCCAACTGCTTATGAACAAAAATTCTATGCCGGGCAACTGGCGGCGTGAAGGGTTTCGTGTCCACTATTGACATCAGACCTCATCGCGGACCCTGAAAACATGATGAGATACGTTAATATTTTTACCGCAGTAAAATTGTAGTAGAATTTAGCGAATGCCCAATAATTGGACAGAATATACAGAAATAGCAGAATAGAATTTGGCTTGAGAAATGAAATAGTTATGCTGAAACCGTTGCAAAAAGCCAATTTGCAAAAAAGTAAGAAATTCGTTGCGAACGTGACGCTCTCCCAGCTGAGCTAACCGCCCTTTTATGTGGTCTTCTCAGTGAAGCATTTTATTGTGCAACATTTTCTCAAATAAATCATTTCAGGATTCCTGGCCTGAAAATGCATACATTCGGCAAGGGCATCAGGCTCCAACGGCAAGACCCGGGGTTATCTGCCTGTCCGCAAGAGCGGACTCTGACAATACAAGGGAATAGAGTGTGGAAGCTTCGAGTCCTTTATAACTCGAGAAGGGCTATTGTCTTGCCTGGAGACGGGTGCATTTGCCGAAGCAAAAAACCCGTGAATGAACCTGCTAGGCTCCACCCGCCTTTCTTAGCCTGGCATATCGAGTGAAGAGACCGTTCCTTTCCGCCTCTTTTTTGAAACCCGCGTTCTCAAACATCTGCACTGTATTCCGCATCGCTCTTGCATTCACCTCAATGGTCGGCTCATACACAGAGAGTGACCCTCCCTCCTTGAGCGCCTTGCTGATCGCTCTCACAGCCCCGGCCTTGTCCCTCACCTCGTGAAAGCTGTAGTACATGAGGCAGACATCCGCTACATCGTCTTCGATCCCACATGCGGCGATATCGCATTCAATAATGCTCACCTTATCGCCAAGTCCTGCCACTCTCCTCTTGAGCTTTGCCACCATTCCGCTCTGCAGTTCCACTGAATAAACCTTCTTCGCATGCCTGGCAAGAACTTCTGTAAAGAAACCGTTGCCTGCGCCCACCTCGAGCACCACGCAATCATGGGTGATCCCGGATTCCTTCAGGACCTTTTCACGGTCAGTAAGGACTTTTCTGAAAGGATTATAGAGGATAAAAGAGAGCCACGAAGGACAGACAACACACATCACTGATTATCTAGGGATATCTTTGACTGCTTTCCCACCACCACGGTCACCATATCCAGGGTGTCCAGGTATTTCCCTGCGACCCTCAGCACGTCATCAGCGGTTACCGCCCTGATGTATTGGGGATATTTGTCCACATAGTCCAGTCCCAGATCATAGAACTCTGTGGTGACAAGGAAGTCTGCAATTTTTCTGTTTGTATCCAGCTTTCTGGGGAAACTCCCTGTGAGATATGCCTTTGCATCATCCAATTCCTGTTCTGAGACCTTATCCTTCCTTATCCGGTTCACCTGTGTATAAATCTCGTTGATCACCGTACTTGCTGATTCGTTCTTTGTCTGGACCCCCACCTCGAAAAGTCCCCCTTCCTTATAAGGGGCAAAAAAACTATGGATATCATAGGCGAGACCCATCTCGTCCCTCACTGTCTGCATCAGCCTGGAAGAAAATCCTCCTCCTCCAAGGATATAGTTCATCACAGAGACTGCATAATAGTCGGGATTCCCCCTGTTTATGCCAGTATGACCGACAATGATATTTGCCTGGGTCAGCTCCCTGTCTACAAGAAAGGTCTGCTTCTTGTTCCTGGGTTGTTCGACAGATGCTCTTTTTGCGATATCACCCCGCTGCCAGAGAGAGAAAAATTTCTTGATGAGCGCGCTTAGCTCGTCTTCGGTCAGATCTCCCACCACAGAAAGGACCGCGTTGTTCGGCCTGTAGAGGTCCGAATGGAAGCGGACAATTTCTTCCCTCGTAATGCGGTCAATAGTCTCAACGCTGCCTCTTGTAAGCCTTCCGTAGGAAAGGTCCCCATACACCGCGTTTCTGAACGCCTTTGAAGCCACAAAGGAAGGCTCCTCCTCGCTCTGTTTCAGGGAACCTTTTATGAGTTCCTTGTTCCGCCTGATCTCTTCATCTGGGAAAGTCGGGTTGAGTACCACGTCAGACAAAATCTCAAACCCTCGTTCCACGTCCTTTTTGAGCACAGAGAGGGAAATGAGTGTGTAATCCTCGCTCGTGGTCGCACCAAGCGAAGCGCCTATGAATTCAATCTCTTCGCTGATGTTCGTGGCTTTGCGTTTCCCTGTCCCTTCCGTGAGAAGCTCGGCAGTGAGGTTTGCAAGCCCTGCCTTGTCAGGGGGCTCGTCCAACAGACTCGCCTTCACGAGAAGGCTCACCATGACAATGGGGAGATTGTGTCTTTCCACATAGAGCATTGTCAGTCCATTGGAAAGCACGCTCCTCCTTATGTCAAGGCCGTGGGCATCGGTGAGAAGTGAAAGGTAACCAGTGAATAGTGATATCAGGAAGAGGAGAAATACCTTCTTATGATTTGTTATTCTTTCACTTTTCACTGTTCACTTCTCGCTTTCTGCGGGATTAATATTCCGACTGTTCTGTTTTCTTCGGAAAAATATTTTTTCGCGACACGACGCACATCCTCAGGAGTCACCTTCCTTATTCCGTCAAGATAGGTATCCTTGAGCTTCCAGCTACCAAGGATTTCGAACTTCCCTATCTTCATAGCCTGCATGTAAAGAGAGTCCTGTCCGAATATAAAAGATGCCTCAATCTGGTTTTTTGCCTTCTGGACCTCCTGTTCAGAAGGAGGAGAGACCTTGATTGCATCTATCTCGGCATAGAGCATCTTTTCCAACTCTGAGACATCTTTTCCAGGTGCAGGAGTTCCCCAGAGAAAAAAGAAAAAAGGATCGAGGTACATGCCGCTATAATCGGCGCCCACATCCAATGCGAGCTTCTTTTCATAGACTAATGACTTATAGAGCCTTGAACTTTTCCCACCCGAGAGGACCGTACTCAGTACGTCAAGCGCATAACTGTCCTCATGGGGGACACTGGGAGTATGATATCCCATGAGGATATAAGGAAGTTCAGCTTCTCTTCTGAGTAAGATCCTTTTTTCTCCATCCTGCTGAGGCTCCTGCGATATATGGCTTTTCTGAATTTCGCTCTCCTTGATCTGTCCGAAGGCAGCCTTGATCTTCTTCATGATCTCGTCAGCATTCACATCGCCCACGATCACGATAAAGGCATTGTTTGGAGCATAGTACTTTTTATAATAGGCGTACAGGTCATCCCGCTGAATGGCAGCAATATCAGACATCCATCCAATAACCGGTCTACGGTAAGGATGTTCCCTCATTGCAGTAGCAATTGTATTTTCAAAGAGAGCGCTTTGGGGATCATCGTCGGTACGCAATCTCCTCTCCTCCATCACCACAGCTTTTTCCGCCATTGTCTCTTTTGGATCCATGGTCAGATTCGTCATCCTGTCTGACTCGAGGTCAATGGAGAGCCCGATCCTGTCGGACGCCATGGTCTGGAAATAGGTGGTATGGTCATTTGTGGTATAGGCATTATCCACACCACCGTTTCTCTGCACAATTCTTGAAAATTCCTTGGAACCATACTGAGGAGTGCCCTTAAACATGACATGCTCCAGGAAATGGCTCAGCCCGCTCATGCCGCTCTGCTCATTCCTGGAACCTACCCGGTACCATATCTGGAATGTTGCAAGGGGCACCTTATGGTCTTCGCTTATCAGTAACTTGAGTCCATTGTCGAGGGTATATTCCTTGACATCCGCACACAGGGAACCCGGCATCACAATAAGGACAGATGTCAGGAGGAATAAGAATAGGTTTCCAAACCTTCGCATGACTAATAAATATACCAGAAAAGTTAACTGTCTGACAAATTGTGACTCAGCGAGCAAGGCTGATTGCACACGCAGTCCTCTCATCTGCCGAACTCCTATTGTTTGACAATATTCACAGCAATAGGGTATCCTTAATATCTATCGCGGGGTGGAGCAGCCTGGTAGCTCGTCGGGCTCATAACCCGAAGGTCAGAGGTTCAAATCCTCTCCCCGCCACCAAATAATTCAAGGGCTTAGGGGTCTCCTCTAGGCCTTTGTTTTTTCAAACGTAACCAAAACGTAACCATCTTCGCCTTCTTTAAAACGAATTGCTTCCTCCCGATTACAGTCAATGATGATTACTCTATGCCCTTCAGAAAGGTAACGAGTTGCCACGGCCTTGCCAATGAAACCAGCTCCGCCGGCGATCACTTATTGTTTCGTCCAGCCGTTCTTGCGTCATTTCATCTGATTTCGCAATTAAATTTTATAAACGTTTAATCCTCCTTAAGGTTTTATGTAAATGAACTAGACTTCATCGGCAGACTGCAGACGGCGTCTGTCCAGGGATGCTTTAAGCATGCGCACATAATCAACTGACTTGTCGCGGTTTATAGTACCGTGATTGTTTTGGTGCAGACGCCGTAGCATGAGCAAATCAGGCATCATGTGTACCCGCAAACCACGTTCGGTGGCACGCAGATACCAGTCGTTGAATATTCCCCGGCGCCACACCATGTTAAATAATCCTACACTGAAAAAAGACTCCCTTTTTATAAGCATGGTCCCTGCTGAGACACCTGGCATAAGCTCATCAGGACACCAGATTTTCTGCTTCTCTTCATCGCTCAGTTCCGGACTGTGAAACTGCTTCACATGGCCAAAGACGATGTCAAGTGCAGAATGTGTTCTGAAGACCTCCATTTGACGCTCGATCTTGTTCTCTGTCCACAGGTCATCTGCCCCGTTAAAGGCAAAAAAATCACCGGTTGCCAATTCAATGCCGCGGTTCCATGCTGCTGCAATCCCGTCGTTGGGCTGATAATGATAGCGCACAGAGGGTATAAACCCTTGCGCTACTTTCCCGCTTCCGTCGGTTGAACCGTCATCGATTATAATGATTTCAATTCGTCGGTAACTCTGGCTAATGACACTCTTAACCGTTTCGGCAAGGTGCATTTCACCGTTATAAACCGAGATAATGACACTCACAAGCTGATTCGTATCATCCTTCATGATTCCCCTTTTTTTCCTGCTGCCTGTGGATTGACTCTCTCGCGATTCTCATCAAATTATTCTTGCGCATTCCGAGCATCTTTATGGACAGGTTACCTCCATGGATGCGCTTTCGCACAACGGCCTCCTGCAAGCGTGCCATCGGAACTCCGGCTTCACTCGCCCGGACGAGCCACTCAGTGTCCTCACCGCCTATGTCACTATTGAACAGTCCCACACGGTCAAAGGTTGTCCTTCGCGAGGCGAGGACAGCCGTGTTTGATGCATCCTGCGGCCATTCAAGCCACTCAGGTTTCACCCATGCCGGAACGTCAAAGCCTGGCTCGATAAACATCATTTGTTTTGCCAAAACATACCCTATACCAGGATGCTGTTGAAAAAACCTCACGGTTACCGTCAACCGATCCGGCAGCCATATATCATCGCAGTCCATGAAAGCAATGATCTCCCCTCGCGAGAGAGAAATACCTTTATTCCTTGCAGAAGCAACCCCTTCGTTATCCTGATAAACATACCGAACATTTTCATATTGTCTGATTATTTGTGCAGTATTGTCTGATGAGCCATCATCAACAGCTATGACTTCAAATGGACGATAACCATCTCTCAGAATGCTTTCGAGCGCCTGACCCACATAGGTCTCGCAATTGTGCATAGGCATAATAACACTGACAAGAGGATGAGTAGAGTTCATGTATCGACATTAAAAAAAGGACAACTAAGGTTCCGCGTCGCCCAGCCTTCTCTATCTCCTGCGTTGGGCCAGCCCGATCTATCATCCACGCCGTGGATGAAGTGCGTCAAGATGGAAAACCCTCGAAATTCAATAATTCTTGCAAGGCCCAGCTTCGTGACTTGCAGGGACAGGCAGCTCACGAAACTATACCATTTAATGGCATAAATATGTCAATAAAAAGGCGTCTTGTCAAGTTCATGTGCTAGAAAATCCTTAACCATATAAAGAAATAAAGTTTTATTGTATGATTATTTAATGAAAAACAAAAGATTTATCGGTCTTATCGGTCTTGGCTCTTGGGGTAGGAATATCTTCCGCAACCTGTATGAACTTGGCGTGCTCCATACCGCATGCGACTCCACCCCAGATGCGATTTCAGGGATGGAAAACGAATTCCCTGCCGTTGTCTATACTACGTCTCTTGCCGAGATGCTTTTAAACCCAGATATAGAGGCAATTGTAGTTGCATCGCCTGCAGCGTCACACCACGCAGTTGCAAAACAATCATTACTGTCAGGCAGGCATGTATTCGTCGAAAAGCCCCTTGCCTTAACTGTGGCCGACGGGAGGGAATTGGTGGATATCGCGGATGCAAAGGACAAAATCTTAATGGTCGGACACATTCTCCACTACCACCCGGCAATTGTGAAACTCAAAGAATGCGTCTCCTCTGGGGAGCTGGGCAAGATTCAGTATATCTATTCAAACAGGTTAAATATCGGAAAGGTCAGGACAGAAGAAAATATCCTTTGGAGTTTTGCACCCCATGATATATCAATCATCCTTACGCTCATTGATCAAAACCCCACAAGGATATCAGCCTTTGGGGGAGATTATCTTATCAGGGGTATTTATGACACAACCCTTACCACAATGGAGTTCAATGGCGGCATAAAGGCCCATATCTTTGTAAGCTGGCTCCATCCTTTCAAAGACCAGAAGCTAATCGTCATTGGTTCCCGAGCCATGGCGGTATTCGATGATACCAGCGAAGAAAAACTATTCCTTTACCCCCATACCATAGAGTGGCAGTCGGGGAATATTCCTGTTGCGCACAAAGCTGATTGCAGGGTTATCCCTGTGGTAATGCAGGAGCCATTAAAAGAGGAATTAAGACACTTCATCAATTGTGTAAAGGCAGGGAAAAGACCGATAACCGATGGCCATGAAGGGCTGCGAGTCTTGACCATCCTCCAAGCGACAGAAAGGAGCCTTTCGCAGCGGACATCGCATAAAAGATTCCACGCATTAGAAACGTCGCCGCACATCTTTGTCCATGAAAGTGCCTACGTTGATGAAGGTGCTGAGATAGGAGAAGGAACCAGGATATGGCACTTTTCACATATATTAAAGGGGACGAAGATAGGCAAACGATGTATGATCGGCCAAAATGTGGTTATCGGCCCCCATGTGAGTGTTGGTGATGGATGCAAGATCCAAAACAATGTGTCCCTTTGCAGGGGAGTGACCTTAGAAGATGAAGTCTTCTGCGGTCCATCCGCTGTATTCACCAATGTTTACAATCCGAGGGCTTTCATAGAGAGGAAGCAGGAGTTTCGGGAAACCCTCATAAAGAGAGGTGCCACCATAGGGGCGAATGCTACCATTGTCTGCAGCGTTACCGTTGGGGAACATGCCATGGTCGGAGCTGGAGCCTTGGTTAAGTCCGATGTTCTTTCCCATGCCATTGTTGTAGGTGTGCCGGCGCGACAGATAGGGTGGGCATGCCGGTGCGGGACAAGCCTAACCTTTACCGACCACATTTCTGTGTGTGGATATTGTGGAAATGAGTATACAGTGAAAGATAATAATTTGATAATCGTTAATGAAGGGAAATGAGACATAAAGCCGATATCCACGCCTCGCCCGAAGTGGTAAACACGCCGTAATGAAAAGAAGATATCGACTTTACCGTCAGAAGATATCTGAGGCATGAACAACCGATATGCGGTCTGAAGTGAAAACGACCTCGACAATACGATGGCCGATTGCCCCCTGCGTTCTTAAGTACTTTCAAGTGCAAAACTGACCCTGCAAACATTCTTTCGATTTCTTGACAGCCAACTTCTGAGATCAGTATAATGTTAACAATTGGGGAATTTTTGTGGGAGCGCAAGTGGAAGGCAAAGTGACGAATTCGAAGGAGACTAATGGGAAGGCGTAGGAAAATGATGTGGTCGGAGTTAGTTGTGCTCTCATCTTTATTGGTCCATGGATGCGGGGGGTATACATTCTACGAGAATATAAACCAAGGCAAAGTGGGCGGAACCTGGGATTTGTCCCTTACCCAGTCCAACGTGTCTGTACGCGAAACAAAGCTGTTTATCACACAGGAACAAAGATACGATCCCTTTTCCGGAACCACGTCTGATAACGCCACGCTCACTGGTACTTTCAACGGGAACAATGTCGTTATTACCCTTAGTAATGCAAACGGAACTACGACAACCTTAACTGGGAGTGCAAACGATGCTTGGAACACGCTCTCAGGCACGTACACGAGCACAGGTCCTGATGGATCTGGGACTTGGTCGGCCAACGAGGAAGTTGCTCCCGCGGCGATTGTCGTGACACCCTCAGCCGCTACGTTGAGTTGTTCGTTAGGACAATCCGCGACATTTCTCGTACAGGGCGGGACTCCTGCGTCCTACAGTGTAACCGCATCTTCAAATGGGACTCTCGTTACTATTTCTGCCTCTACCCTAACGACCACTGGCCAATTTACAGTAACAGCCGCTACTGCGTGTGCCGGGACAAATGGCACAGTTGTCAATTTGGCCGTTACAGATATTACTACTTCGGTTACTGTTCCAGTAACGATTTCGAATCCCTAGTTTTCAAACGCGCCGCCACCAATAAAGAAAGGGGGTTGCAGAGATGCAAGCCCTTTTATTTT
>DASPUA010000043.1:0-5917 GCA_035623135.1 Thermodesulfovibrionales bacterium
CCTCCTCGACTGGCTCTCCGACAAGACAGGGTATGCCTCCCCACCAATCCTCCCGCGTAACCAGGGCTCTTTAATGGCCCAATCATCCTATCATGGTTCAGGGAGGCAGGGAACAAACTGTAGTCAGGGTTCTTTGACCCAGGAAGGACTTCGTTCTCCTGCCTTACCGATCTTACTCTCTTTATACCACATCTATCGGTAGGAGGAAGGAATCATTTCTGAAAGACCAGGAGGATAGGCTGTACTAGTAGTAACACTACCCAACCCAAGAGTTCAATTACACTGCCCGGCGTTTCCTGGGAAATATTAATATTCCCAATCCATCTAAATCGTGTGAGCCTACCCAATGGACCGCCAAACCAAATACAGGCAATACCGATTATCAAAAAATACATCATTTTGAACAAAATTTCAGGATTGGCAAAAAAATATGGCGCTGCCAGATACGCACTTGCAATGATCAAAGACAAGAGTTTCGTCATCATCACCAAAAAACGTTATTACTACTTGTACTGGAATAAACGTGGCCAGACAACTTTTATAAAAAGAGTGGGTACAAAAGCTAGAAAAATAAATATTAATGCGAGGACTGTGCCAAATGCTCTCGTCTGATTCTTTCTTCCATGGTCTCTCATAATGTCACTAAGATGATTATCAGTTGTACTGTGTATAATTATATCAAAAAGGAAATGTTACTGTTTCATGAATAAAACGAAAAAAGAATTTTGACTGTTTCAAATCGAACTACGAGTGCCGACGGGGCAGCGTTGAGGGTGCTTTATATCCCTCTTCAGATTTTGTCTAACGCCTGTTTCAGGTCTGCGATGAGGTCGTTTACATCCTCTAGACCAAGCGCGAGTCTTACCAGATTGTCCACCATCCCGATCTGACGGCGATAGTCAGCAGGATAGTCAAAAAACGACATGGTTGACATCTGTGTCACCAAACTTTCGCTTCCACCAAGGCTTGGGGTGATCAGGAACAGCTCCAGCGCGTCGATGAATTTCCTCGTCTCCGTATCACCGCCCCTGAGGAGGAAGGTGACCACACTGCCGGAACCCTTCATCTGCTCACGTGCAATAATGTAATCAGGGTGGGATGGAAGGCCGGGATACCACACCTTCTCGATCTTATGGTGGGATTCCAGCATATGCGCCACTGCCAGTCCTGCGGCATTGTGGTGCTCCATGCGGAGTGCAAAGGTCTTCAGTCCCCTTTCCAATAGAAAGCAGGTGAGGGGTCCTGGTGTGGCACCGAACATCCGCTGCATCCGGTAGAGGTCGTTCAGCAATTCATGCTTCCCAAGGGCAACGCCTGCCAGCAGATCATTGTGCCCGCCAAGGTATTTGGTGGCAGAATGGACCACGATGTCCACGCCCATGTCCAGAGGCTTGATGTTATAAGGTGTAGCGAGGGTAGCGTCGATGACCGTAAGTATCTTATGCTGTTTTGCCACCCTTACCACTGCAGGGAGGTCGAGACACCGCAGATAGGGGTTCGTGGGAGACTCAGTAAAGATAACATTGGTATTTGGCCGGATCTCCTTTTCCATTGCCTCTGCAGTAGGATCCACCAGTGAGACCTGCAGACCGAACTCTGCAAGGAGATTTGTAGCAAAGTCACGGGTCTGGCGGTAACAGTCATTGGTAAAGATGATGTGTCCGTCGCGGCGCATATACGTCATCAGGGTCAGTATCACGGCAGCCATGCCTGTGGAGAACAACACTGCACGCTCGGTATTCTCTATAGCGGCAAGTTTGCGTTCACACTCTTCCTGGGTCGGATTGCCATAGCGGCCGTATTCGTGCTCGCGCACCACCCTACCCTCGCTCTTGGCCTTCATAAACTCATATACTTCTTCTGTATCATTGAAGTAGTAGTTGGAGGTATGCACAATGGGCATGGAGACCGAGTAGTGTGCGTGTTTCACACGGCTCCTGCCATGGATGGCGAGGGTTGCCGGACCCCACTTCCCTGCATTCTGCTTCTTCTCAGGCATTACTATTCCTCCTCTTTTGCAGCGTCTGCTGCAGGGCTTCCTTGATAGCATCCATGCGCGCGGGAAGATCGATGGGTTTGTTGGCGTATCGGCAGGGGAAGTCCAGAGTCCCCTCGTGATAGTTGATCTTGAAGTCGGTGAACTTGAGGCCATGGGCTGTGGAGATGACCACCACATGTTCTGACTTGTCTATCTTCCCGGCCTTAATCAGCTTAATCAGGGCCGCAAGGGCCACGCCAGTGTGCGGACAGTTAAACATGCCGGTGGTATCGCCAAGGGCAGCAGCATCAGCGAGCTCCTGCTCGGTGGCGTCCATCACAATGCCGTTGAACTGTTTTAATGTGCGTATAGCCTTTCGGACGCTTACAGGGTTCCCGATCTGAATCGCACTGGCCAACGTCTTTTCCGCATGAATAGGCTCAAAGGTCTCGAAGTTCTTGAGATACGAGCGGTAGAGTGGGTTGGCGCGTTCGGCCTGGGCAACCACAATTCTTGGAAGTCTGGCAATCAGGCCCAGTTCGCGCATCATGAGCAGGCCGCTCCCCAGGGCTGAGACATTTCCCAGATTTCCGCCCGGGATGATAATCACATCCGGGACCTCCCAATCAAACTGCTGGACGATTTCGATGCCTACGGTCTTCTGCCCCTCTATGCGAAGCGAGTTCATCGAATTGGCAAGGTAAATCGTCTCGTCCTGGGTAATCTCCTGAACAATGCCCATGCATCCGTCAAAATCCGTATCTAAGGAGAGCACCAATGCACCATTGGTAATGGGCTGGACGAGCTGAGCGATTGATATCTTGCCCTTGGGCAAGAGTACAACTGACTGGATGCCCGCAGCCGCGCAGTAGACAGCCAACGCTGCTGAGGTGTCGCCCGTGGAGGCACACGCCACTGCCTTGATCGGTGCACCCTCACTGATCATCTGCTTGACCATGGAGACAAGCACAGTCATTCCCAGGTCCTTAAAGGAACCACTGTGGGAATTGCCGCAGAGTTTGATCCAGAGGTTGTCAAGGCCGATGATTTTGCCGAACCGCTCTGCCCAAAAAAGGTTGGTGCCGCCTTCGTAGAGAGAGACAATGTTGTTGTCATCGATCTTCGGAAGAATCCATTCCTTTTTGCCCCAAACGCCTGAGCCATAAGGCCACTGGGTGGATTTGTAGCGGTCCTCAAAAAGCTTCATCCATGCCTTGGCATCACGGCGGGCGAGGGCCTTCATGTCGTGCCGCACTTCCAGCAGTGACCCGCACGTTCTGCAGCGGTAAATGATGGAGTTCAGCGGATAGACCGCTTTACATTGCTCGTTAATACATTGAAACCAGGCTCGATATGGCATAGGCCCCTTTAACGTGAATTTACGCTGACATAAGGGAAGATTATCACAATACTCAGCCGTTATTCAACTCCCAGGACAAATCACTGAAAAAGGAGAGAGCCAAGAATCTTATTAAACGCCGGATTTGGTAGAATAAGAACAATAGGATGCGGACCAAATTGATACACAAGAAAATTATTGTCCTCCTTCTCATCATGGTCTTTTTGTCCCCCCATGCTTTTTCCTCTGAAAAGAGTCCATCTGTTCAGGCAACTGGGGCAGGGCTTGACTTGCTCATAAAAAAGAGGATATTCGAAGCGAGGAGCCCATTAAGGTCGGCTATTGGGGGTGAACGGGTCTACTCCTCAGTCCTCGTGGAAGGCTTCTATAGGGGAAGAAACTACCAGCCTGCGTGGAGCCGGAATGGTCGCCTGACCCAGACAGAGGCACTCACCATGGCAGTAGAAGAAGCCTATGGCGACGGGTTGACCCCGGACTACTATCACCTCGGCCTCATACGATCGCTCGTTGACAAGGTAAAAAAGGAGGCATCTCCTGATCCGGCACGTCTTGCTGATCTCGATATCATCCTCACAGATGCGTTTCTCACCCTTGGCTGCCACCTGTCGGCAGGGTGCGTGAACCCTGTGACGATTGAGGCGGAATGGTTTGCAAAACGTGGAAGTGTTGATGTCTCCTCTGTCCTTGAGCAAGCCCTCAGGAAGAAGCAGATAAGAGAGGAACTTATGAGGCTCCGCCCCATACAGGGCTCATATGAAAACCTCAGAAAGGTCCTCTCCCGATATAGAGAGATCTCTTTAAAGGGTGAGTGGCCGCTCGTTGCAGGCGGTCCCCTCCTGAAAGAAGGCTCCAGGTCCGAGAGGCTTACAGAACTGAGAGAAAGGCTTTTTATTTCCGGTGATCTTGTGGCTGACGCGCCAAAGGAAGGAGATTTTTTTGATGAAAAGCTGAAACAATCGCTTATCATCTTTCAGAAACGGCACGGGCTCATGCCCGATGGTGTCCTTGGCCCTCCAACTGTGAATGCCCTCAACGTCCCCCTAGCGCGTCGCGTACGCCAAATCGAACTGAACATGGAAAGACTGCGCTGGATACTGGGGAATATGGAGCAGCGCTCCATTGTGGTGAACATCGCGAATTTTCAACTGGATGTTATGGAAAACGGGAAATCAATTCTCTCAATGAAAGTTGTGGTAGGAAAGCCTTACTGGCGCACCCCTGTCTTTACGGCAAAGATGACGTACGTCGTGGTAAACCCTTCGTGGAATGTCCCGGACAGAATTGCACGGCAGGAGGTACTGAAGAAGGTCAAGAATAATCCCCGTTATCTTGCCGAACAAAACATCAAAGTCTTAAAGGGCTGGGCACCCAAGGAAGAGGAAATTGATCCAGAGACAGTGGACTGGTCGGAGATCACCCCAAAAACGCTGACATACCATTTTCGTCAGGAGCCTGGCCCTCTGAATCCCCTTGGACGTCTCAAGTTTATGTTTCCCAATACCTTTGATGTCTACCTCCATGACACCCCGGCCAAGAGTCTGTTTTCTGAGAATGTACGCACCTTCAGCCATGGATGCACCCGCATTGAAAAGCCACTCGAACTCGGGGAATATGTGTTACGTAACAACCCAGAATGGACGCAAGACATATTATTGGCCGCGATAGAAGAAGGTACGGAGAAGAAAATCCTTATTTCTCGCCCGCTGAATGTGCATTTTCTGTATCTCACAGCCTGGGTTGATGAGATGGGTATGCTTCAATTCAGAAATGACATCTACGGAAGGGATAAAAGTCTCGACGAGGCCCTTCGCAAAAAACCATCTCTTTCCTGATGGTGGCATGTTCGTGAATTGGAGATAAAACGAGCAAGCGGGGAAGAATATGGGACCTGCAAAGAACAACGCTCATTTTTGTCTTTTTCTTACTTATAAGGCGCAATCCCCCTTTTTGCAGCTTAGTTTCGTTGTTGCGCAAATAGATACTTTGTAATATGGTAAAGATAGAGGAAGGGGATAGATAAGCTCTTTCTCATTTCTCCCTTTAAGGGGAGAGAATTAATTGAGAGGAAAGAATTGGGGTGGTGATATGGTACTTGAGATAGACGAGAAGGACAGAGAGATATTAAGGCACGCCCTCGAGGTTCTTGAAGAGGAACTGAAGGCCGAAAGGTTAAAAACCGATAAGCGTGAATTTAGGGCTGCACTTCATGACGAAGAGGATTCTATAAAAAGAATCCTTAGAAAGGTAGCCTGAACGTAAACCGTGTGGTGGATTCAAGATCACTTTTCTGAGCACACGGAAAGGGGGATACCATGAAAGTACTGACATGCAGAGATGTAGGGGTTGATTGTGATTATAAGGTGAAAGGGAAAACAGTAGATGAGGTTCTCAAAAAGGCGTCTGTCCATGCAAAAAAAGACCACGACATAAAAAAAGTCACAAAAAATTATCTTGATTCGTGGCGCACAAAGGTTCATGATGAATGAACCTAATGAAGCGACATATCTCAACGGCATGAAATGACCACTTCTCATTTATGCCGTTTTTTTTTGCTCTTCATTTATCGCAAGAGCGACCCC
>DASPUA010000044.1:0-8307 GCA_035623135.1 Thermodesulfovibrionales bacterium
CATCGTACGAAACCTTATCCTTCGACGTGCCTATGTTCGCATTGATTTTTGTTCTCAGCCCTTTACCTATGCCCAGGGGGGTAATATCGTGAAACATGTTTCGTGAAATGACGGTCACCCCTTCAGCAATATCTGTCGCGAGCTTGTGTGGAGAAACCCCTTCCGCCACGGCCACTGCCTCCATTTCCTCAGTAATAATCCCTTTCCTCGCAAGCTCTATTCTCGTCATCTTGGTTCTCCTTTTCCTCCCTCGCCACCCCAGTAGTGGGTGGAACGAACGGAAATCACTGCATCATGTTCAAATATGCTTCTGTTGCACCCTTTATGTCAGCTTTTCCCAGTATGCCGCTGATTAAGGCAACCCCAAAAGCCCCTGATTGCACTACCTCTCTCACATTTCCCGGTTTTATACCCCCGATTCCAAAAAGGGGAATAGAGACCCTTTTTCTTACCTCTCTCAGAGCCTCTGCCCCCAAAGGTGCTCCATATACGCGTTTGGAGGGTGTCTCAAACAAAGGACCGAAGGTGACAAAATCCGCACCTTCCTTTTCCGCGCTAATCGCCTCTTCCATACTATGCGTGGAAACCCCGATAAGAAATCCTTCTTTCACCATATTCCTCACCGCAGACACAGGAATACCCGATTGACCGAGATGCACCCCGTCAGCCTCAGTGCACAACGCGATATCCACCCTGTCGTTGATAAAAAACCTCGCACGGTATTTTCGCGTAAGCTCCCTCATTCTGTATGCCATTCCCAACACTTCCCTTACAGACAAATCCTTTTCCCTCAGCTGAATCGCCCTCACTCCTGACCTGAGCGCGTCTTCAACCGCACTGAAGAGCAAGTGGTGCGCAGACAACAATTTTCTATCGCTGATCAGATAAACGGTAAAATCAATCACTGTTCCCTTTTTCCCCTGGCGATCCAGGGATCGCCACTCACTGGATCTACAGCATTCCTTCCAGAGGGCTGCTCGCTGTTGCGTAGAGCTTCTTCGCTATTCTCCCCGCCCTGTGCGCAAGCCTTCCTGCTATCACCGCATGTTTCATCGCCTCTGCCATAGCTATAGGGTCTTTGGCACCCGCGATGGCGGTATTAATCAAGACCGCATCACAGCCCAGTTCCATGGCAATATTCGCATCCGAGGCAGTCCCCACTCCTGCATCCACAATTACAGGTACCTTTGCTGCCTCAAGAATTATTCTTATGTTATATGGGTTCCTCAGTCCCAGCCCTGAACCTATGGGTGCTCCCAAAGGCATAACTGCAGCAGCACCCGCATCCTCAAGCCTTCTGGCCATGATGGGGTCATCATTGGTATAGGGAAACACCATAAACCCCTCTTTAGCCAGTATCTCGGTTGCTTTTAACAGCCCTATGGTGTCAGGGAACAATGTTTTCTCATCCCCGATTACCTCCAGCTTTATCATGTCCGATACCCCTGCCTCTCGGGCAAGCCGGGAATATCTCAAGGCGTCGTCCACTGTATAACAGCCTGCGGTGTTGGGAAGTATTTTGTATTGCTTGGGGTCGAGATAATCCAGAAGATTCTCGCTCTTCCTGTCGGTGATGTTCACCCTCCTCACTGCTACGGTCACGACGTCAGCCCCTGAGGCCTCCACCGCCCTTGCAGTCTCCTCAAAGTCCCTGTACTTGCCGGTCCCTATCCAGAGTCTTGACCTGAATTCTATACCCCGAATCACAAGCTTATCTTCCATATCTCCTCCTATCTCCTCCCCTCCTGACGGGTTCCCCTTGCTCCTCCTCCCACGAAATATACCACTTCAATACTGTCCCCCTCCTGTAACTTATATCCTGAGTATTCCGCTCTCTTGATCACCTTCAGGTTCACCTCCACTGCCACTCTCTCTGCTGCTATGTCCATTTCCCCCAAAAGCTCGCTGACTGTCCCCTTTTCCGTGGAGTATGTTTCACCGTTCACCGTAAGTCTCATTCTACCCTTCCCTAAAAACAAAAATCCTCTTTCCCTGAATGGGGAATAGAGGATACTGTTCTCTCTTTTCCTTATTCCCGTTCCCTACGCCAGTATTACCTGGATCAGGTGCTTGGGGTCTTCCTCGCTCCAGGAAAATCTCAGGCCTCCCGGCCTCCCCCAGGGACATTGATTGTAAGGGTATTATATCAAAAAAGGCTCTCCCTGCATATACACTCCTTATTTCCCATAGCCTGTTCAGTCGTGCGTATATCAGGAACGTTCACCCTTCCTTTCGCCTTATCCTTGACCTCACCACCGGACTATCTTTACAATGATTTCATGCCTGCAATTAAGATACTTCCTGTAGAGATAAGAAACAAGATCGCTGCCGGCGAAGTGATTGAACGACCAGCATCGGTTGTCAAGGAACTCATGGAAAATTCCATAGATGCACAATCTACCAACATCAGGGTAGAGGTCCTCCGCGGCGGCAAAGGGCTCATCAAGGTTACTGACAACGGCAGCGGGATGGGAAGGGAAGATGCCCTTTTGTGCCTTGAGCGCCATGCAACGAGCAAGCTCAGCTCAGCCGATGACCTCTTCTCTATCCGCACCATGGGATTCAGGGGCGAGGCACTTCCCTCCATCGCGTCTGTCTCCAGGATGAGTCTTGTCACAGGATTAAAGGACGCCCCTTCCGGCGTATTTGTCGAAGCGCATGCGGGAGAGGTAAAGGATGTACGGGATTTTCCCGGTAAAGGCACATCAGTAGAGATACGTGACCTTTTCTTCAATACTCCAGCGCGAAAAAAGTTTCTTAAGTCGGACCGCACAGAGCTTTTCCACATCGTCGATTGGGTCACGAGGGAGGCCCTTGCTCATTGGGATATCGCCTTCACGCTCTTTACGGAAAAACAGGAGACCATGAGTATCCCCAGGGCGTCTGGTCCAAGAGAGAGAATACTCCAGATATACGGGAGGGAATTTGTGGAAGAACTGCTGGAGGTCCATGTACACAGCCCTGGTCTTACGCTCGCCGCATTTGTCACCAGGGGGGAGCATTTCAGGAGCAGCAAGAACCATCAGTTCATCTTTATCAACAGGCGCCCGGTAAAAGACCAGATTATCTCCCACGCAGTGTACCAGGCATATGAAGGCCTGCTGCCCCATGATACACATCCTGTTTTTTTCCTTTTTATGGATATTGACCCAGGGAAAATAGATGTGAATGTGCACCCCACAAAGCGCGAGGTGAGGTTTGAGAATAAAGAGCTCATTCACCGTTTTGTGAGCAGCTCGCTCAGGGAAGAGATAAGAAAAGAACGCAGCCACTATGCTGCGCCC
The DNA here is from genome assembly GCA_035623135.1 of Thermodesulfovibrionales bacterium. Lineage (GTDB taxonomy): Bacteria > Nitrospirota > Thermodesulfovibrionia > Thermodesulfovibrionales > UBA9159 > DASPUA01. Next base: position 3,285 of record DASPUA010000044.1, read on the forward strand.
TTTCTCGAGCCATCACCGCATTTCCCTCAAAGACCCTTCCCTGGCTCCGGGGTGAATCCGCCCTCTTCTGAGTATAAAGAATCCCTTGTGAGAGGACGCGGCATCTCTGACAACATCGACCTTCTCTACCAGTCTTCCCTCCCCTTCCTCTATCTTGGTGATACCTTTATTGCCGTGGCGGGAAAAGGGGGATTGACTCTCATAGACCACCACGCAGCGCACGAGAGGATTCTCTACGAGAATTTCCTGAAGGGAATGAATCTGAATTCCCACCCTTTGCTCTTCCCCCGACAGATAAAGCTCTCCCATAAGGAGTACGTTCTCCTGCTTGAAAGCAAAGATACCCTCCGCGGCATGGGCATGGAGCTGGACGACTTTGGCCATGACACCCTGGTCGTCCGGAGCCTTCCCGAAGCACTGGAGGAGGCCGACCTGAGGGGAATCCTCTCTGACATTGCTGCAGCCCTTGGCGAGGGGTTACGTCCCTTTATCCAGCTGAAAGAGGTCCTTGCGGCAAGGATTGCGTGCCACAGTTCTGTGCGCGGAAAAGAGATCCTCCACCAGGAGGAGTTCCACCACCTCCTGCTCCGTCTGGAAAATACCGAAACGCCTGACCAGTGCCCGCACGGCAGGCCCACGAGGATTTTCATTTCCCTCGATGAGTTGAAGAGGATGTTCAAGAGGAAGTAGGGGTCTTCAGAAAAGGACATGAAGAAGGTCATCATCCTCCTTGGTCCCACAGGTGTGGGCAAGACAGAAACATCCCTCCTCCTTGCACAATCACTGAATACAGAGATCATCAGCGCTGACTCCATGCAGATCTACCGCCATATGGACATCGGTACGGCAAAACCCTCAAAACAGGAGCTGTCCCTGGTGAGGCACCATATGATCGATATCGTGGAGCCGTCGGAATCATTTAGTGTCGGCAACTATATCCATCGGGTGGCACCCATCATAGAGGACCTTCATCATCAGGGAAAGATACCCGTAGTTGTGGGCGGAACAGGCCTGTATATCAAGGCCATGACACGGGGCCTGTTCTCCGGGCCTACTGCCGACTGGCATCTCAGGGAAGAGCTCCTTTCCATGGAGGAGGATCAGAAAGGCTCACTTTATGCCTCTCTGATGAAGCTCGACCCTTCTGCAGCTGCCAGAATAATGGAAAACGATACGAGGAGGATCGTGAGGGCATTGGAGGTCTGTCTGAAGGCAGGGGCAGGGATTACTCAATTGCAGGAGAGCCTCACCAGCCCTTTCCCGTATGATTTCCTCCGCATCGGCATTGCCAGGGAGAGAAAGGAACTTTATGGCCTCATCGAGAAGCGGGTCGATTCCATGCTCGCTGCGGGTCTTGTGGATGAGGTGAGGAATCTTCTCCTGCGGAATCCGGGAAAGACCGCGTTGCAGGCCATAGGCTACAAAGAGATCGCTGCCCATTTGAGAGGGGAATACCCTCTGAGTGAAGGGGTCCGTCTCATAAAAAAGCGTTCGAAGAATTATGCGAAGCGGCAAATGTGCTGGTTTAAGAGGGAAGAGGGGATACGGTGGGCAGATGTCACAGGACAGTTCACCGGAGAAGAGATCTTCAGGGCTATTGCAATATTCATTCAGAATGAATTACCTTAAAAAGAAAAAGATATCCGGCTTCAAGGAGTCTCAGGGGTGCCGGTGAGGAGGCGCGATGTCCAATTCTCTGCAGGACAATTACCTGAATCAGCTGAGAAAAGACAAGACACCGGTAGTGGTCTATCTCGCCAACGGCGTCAGGTTAAAAGGCACGATCAAGGCCTTTGATAATTTTGTGATCGTTCTCAAAGAGTCGACCCAGCAATTAATCTATAAACATGCAGTCTCCACAATTGTCCCTGAGAAAGATGTCGACCTGCGGTTCGAAGAGTAAAAAAAATCCCTTTCCCACAGTGGATATCATTATAGAGTGTGAAGGGCGGATCGTCCTGATCAAGAGGAAAAATCCTCCCCGTGGGTGGGCACTCCCCGGCGGATTTGTCGATTACGGCGAAAGTCTTGAGTCGGCAGCCCTGCGGGAGGCAAAGGAAGAGACAGGGCTGGAGGTGGCGCTCGTGAGGCAGTTCCACACCTATTCAGAACCCCATAGGGATCCAAGGCACCACACCATCACCACCGTCTATATCGCGAATGCGAGGGGAAGACCGAAGGCAGGTGACGACGCGGCAGAGGCGGTGCTGTTCAGCCGGGCAACACTCCCCGAATCCATCGCCTTCGATCACAGGGCCATACTGGATGACTACTTTACGAAAAGATATTGAGATGGTATACACTATCTTCATTGAGCTTCCACGCTATTCATAGGCCCGATGCATATAATTAAATTTTTCTTTATGGAGGTATAAATGCTCAAGGCGATGCGTAAACATGCAAAGTTCTTCTATGTCCTTTTCTTCATAGTGATCCTCTCGTTCATATTCTGGGGAGTGGGAACTGTGGATAAGTCTACCGGTGTCCCTGTCGCTGAAGTGGGGAAAGAGCGAGTAACCCTTGAAGAGTACTGGACCTCGTATGACAGGGCGAGGGAATTTTACCGGACCCTCTCGCAAGGGAACTTCACCGAAGAGACGGAGAAAAACCTCAATCTGAAGCAGCGGGTGCTGGATTCACTCATCGATGACCTGGTGCTCATGACAGAGGCAAAGAAGGCCGGAATCCGGGTGTCTGATGCGGAACTGTCTGACGCAATCGTCAATGACCCTGCCTTTATGCGTGACGGCGCATTCAACAAGGACATCTATGTCAGGACTCTCCAGCTCAACAGAATGACCCCTGAACTCTTTGAATCCTTAAAGCGGCGGGAATTGACTCTCGCCAGAATGCGCAAGCTCATCGGTGAATCTGTCGATGTCCTGGCAAGTGATATTCCCCAGGCCCCAGGGAACGAACAGACCCTTGCGTCACTTCGCCAGACCGCCCTCCTCGAGATGCGGGACAGGGCTGTAAAATCCTATATTGAGGGACTCAAGCAGCAGATGAAGATAAAGGTGAACCAGCAGCTGATAAGCTGATGCAGAGAGCTGCTGCACTGTGCGCACACTTCCCGGGGTAACGGCATTCAAGAAGGATAAGTCCGGGTAGCCGCTCCTACCGTAACGCTGCCGTGACGGCACGTGCCACCGCAGTGATCTCCAGTTCACCAATGGTTCGTGCATCCAGGATGAGGGAATTCCCCTGAATCCTCGCGATAAGAGCCGGCTCTCCTCTCCTGAGCGTTTCTTCCATCTGATTCACCGAGATCTTCTCCGGTTTGATGGCAACGACATAAGTCGGAAACTCCGCTGCTGGGAGGGAACCTCCTCCTGCCTGGGATGAGTCTTCTTTAACCTGCAGTACTACGCCCTTTATCTCGCGTTTAATGAGGGAAGCGATCTTCTTCGCCCGTGCCTTGATGGTCCCGGGATCCTCCAGCAGCATCCTCAGGGTCGGTATATGCTCCTTCGCCTGCTCCCCATCCAGATATTCCATGAGGGTCACCTCCAGGGCAGCGAGGGTGAGTTTATCTATCCGCACGGCCCTGGCGAGGGGGTGCTTCTGAATCCTTTCGATACACTCACGCCTGCCCACAATGATGCCTGCCTGAGGACCTCCAAGGAGCTTATCCCCGCTAAAGGTGATGAGGTCTGCCCCGCTCTTCACTATCTCTTGAACCGCCGGTTCCCCGTGAATTCCGTACTGGTCGAGAGGGATGAGACACCCGCTTCCCAAATCATACATTACAGGCACTCCACGGCCATGGCCAAAAGAGACGAGCTTTTCTATGGGAACCTCTTCGGTAAATCCGACGATCTGGTAGTTGGACCTGTGAACCTTCAAGATAAGTGCGGTGGCTTCACTGCACGCGTTCTCATAATCATAAAGGTGTGTCTTGTTGGTTGTTCCCACCTCTTTCAAAAGCGCTCCGCTGTGGGACATCACATCAGGAATCCTGAACGAGCCCCCTATCTCTACCAGCTCTCCCCTGGAGACAATGACCTCCCTTCCCCTGGCAAGAGCGCTCAAACAGAGAAAGACCGCAGCGGCATTATTGTTCACTGCGAACCCGTCCTCCGCGCCGGTGATCTCCCTTAAGAGCCTCTTGATGTGCGTGTGTCGTTTCCCCCGTTTACCCGAAGCAAGGTCATACTCAAGGGTTGAATACCCTGTGGCGACCGAACTTACCTTTTCCATGATCCGCTCGGAAAGAACGGACCGCCCGAGGTTTGTATGAACGACGATTCCGGTTGCATTGATCAGGGGTCTGAGGCCTGGAGTTGCCAGTCGCTGTATATTGAGACTGATGCCTGCCGTCATACTCTCCAGCGAGACTTCCTTCGCAGTCCCTTCAAGGATCTCTTTTCTCCTGAGGGCAATCGCTTCCCGTATGGCATCAAGGACATACCGTCTTGGATACTTCCTCAGCCATTCTCTCCCGTATTCACTCTTGAGTGCTTCATCCACAGAGGGAAGGCTCGAAAGAAGTTCCCTTGCGTCCATGCGGAAATTACCCTTGCCCGTTCAGGATATACTTCACGCTCACCTTCAGGTCTTTACGGAGGGAATGGTATACGGAACAGTATTTCTCCTGGGAAAGGGCAACAGCCCTTTCCACCTGTTTCTGGGTAATGTGTTCCCCCGAGATGTGGAGTACCATCTCGATGGCCTTATAGTACTGGGGCGGTGCAGGGTTTCTCTCTCCTGTGATGCCAATTTTAAAGCTCTTGAGATTCGCCCTCATCTTCTGCAGGAATGAGACCGCGTCGATCCCCATGCATGCTGCGAGGCTTAACAAAAGGCTCTCTGTAGGTGCACATCCCCATTGAATATCCGCGTCGAACTCTATCTCGTATCCCCTCTGAGTCCGGCCCACGAAAATCAGTTCCCTGTCCCATGTGAGGGTTCCCTTGGTAATAGGGGCTACCTTTTCTTTATATCCTGTTAATGAGTCCTTCAGTTCCCCTGGGTCAATCCGTTCTGTTTCCATTCTTCCTCCTCATAGGGCACGGTGGCTCTA
>DASPUA010000045.1:0-2205 GCA_035623135.1 Thermodesulfovibrionales bacterium
AGGAATAAGGTATGTCGCTAGTAAATCCGCATGGAAAAGAGAAAAAATTAAAGCCCCTCTTATTGGCGGGCAAGGAGTTGGAGGAAGAAAAGAAAAAAGCGAAGACCCTGAAACAGATCAAGATATCGTCGCGCGAATCAGGTGACCTTATCATGATGGGTATCGGCGGGTTTACGCCCATTGAGGGGTTCATGACTTACGAAGACTGGAAAGATGTCTGTTCCGACTACAAGATGGCTGACGGCACATTTTGGCCGATACCGGTTACCGTTTCTACGGATGAGACCATCAAGGCAGGGACAGAAGTTGCCCTCTATTCCGACGAGTACGGCGAGGTCATGGCGACAATGAAGGTCACCGAGGCGTACAAAATTGACAAGGAGTTCGAGTGCAAAAACGTCTACAGGACCACTGATATGAAGGACCATCCGGGTGTGAAAATGGTCATGGACCAGGCAGGCACAAACCTTGCCGGACCGGTTAAGGTCCTGAGTCAGGGAACATTCCCTGCGGAATATCCGAACACCTATATGACCCCTGCTCAGACCCGGCACCTTTTTGTTCAGAACGGATGGAAAAAGGTTGCCGCGCTTCAGCTCAGGAACCCTATGCACCGTTCTCACGAATATCTCGCAAAGATCGCGATTGAAACCTGTGACGGCGTGCTCATCCATCAGCTCCTGGGCAAGCTAAAAGCCGGTGATATCCCGGCAGAAGTGAGGGTGCAGGCGATCGATAAGCTGGTCGAGCACTATTTTGTGAAGAACACCTGCATACAGGCGGGCTACCCGCTCGACATGCGATATGCCGGTCCGCGCGAAGCGCTTCTGCATGCGCTTTTCAGACAGAATTACGGCTGCAGCCACATGATTATCGGCCGCGACCATGCCGGAGTTGGCGAGTATTACGGTCCCTTTGATGCACAGAAGATATTCGATGAGATCCCCGCAGGTGCCCTTGAAACCCAGCCGCTCAAGATTGACTGGACCTTTTATTGCACGAAATGCGATGGAATGGCATCGATGAGGACATGTTGTCACGGCAAGGAAGATAGGATGCTTCTCAGCGGCACAAAGTTGAGAAAAATGCTCTCGGAGAACGAGGAAGTGCCCGACCACTTCAGCAGGCCCGAAGTCCTTGCAATATTGAGAAAATATTATGAAGGGCTGACCGAGAAGGTCGAGATAAAGACACACAAATATTCAGAGGGAATAAAATAAGTTCTGGGTGAAGGGTTTGGAGGGAGTTTTTGCGTAGAGCCCCAGGCTCGCAATGTATGATTTCAAGAGTCAGAGATTTCAGTAGTGAGAGGAGGTGGAAAGTTTACTCATCAGTCAGGAAGCCCGGCCTTCAGCGCTAAGGCCAATATTTAGAAACGTAAAGGAGGTTAAGAAACATGCCAAGTTTCGTGATTACCGAAAAGTGTGATGGATGTAAGGCTCAGGATAAGACCGCATGCCAGTATATCTGCCCTCATGATCTGATGACGCTCGACAGGGAAAAGATGAAAGCGTACAATCAGGAGCCCGAGCAGTGCTGGGAGTGCTTTAACTGTGTAAAGATTTGCCCGACGCAGGCCATCGAGGTGAGGGGTTATTCAGACTTCGTTCCCCTCGGGTCCAGCACTATCCCTTTGAGAGGGACTGACTCCATTATGTGGACGATCAAGTTCAGGAACGGAATACTCAAGAGGTTTAAGTTCCCTATCAGGACAACAGCAGAGGGTTCGGTGGACCCGTATGCAGGGAAACCGGAGCCTGATTTTGCAACACTTAAACAGCCCGGTTTGTTTACCGCCGCGGCAAGAAAAGAATAGGAGGTGAATATACATGGAAAAAGAGACGTGTACATTTTCTTATTGTAAGAAGCCCGAGGTAACCGAGGTTGAATGTGATCTCCTGATCATGGGCGGCGGTATGGCAGGATGCGGAGCCGCATTTGAGGCGTGCCGTTGGGCAAATGCAAAGGGACTGAAGGTTGTCATGGTCGACAAAGCGGCGACAGACAGAAGCGGAGCAGTCGCAATGGGTCTGTCTGCCATTAATACCTATGTCGGTGAGAATAAGGTTGCTGATTATGTTAAATATGTCAGAAACGACCTGATGGGTATCATCAGGGAGGACCTTGTGTTTGACCTTGGCAGGCTCGTTGACGATTCAGTTCATCTCTTTGAAGAATGGGGCCTCCCGATCTGGAAGAAGGGTG
>DASPUA010000046.1:0-2889 GCA_035623135.1 Thermodesulfovibrionales bacterium
TTTTGAGCCTGCCCGCGATAAAGGTTTCTGCCAGTATACCGGCCTTGAGAAAGCAGGCTAAATAATGCTTTCGATGTGAGGCCGTGCGCACTGTTGCTGGCTGGATGCTCAAAGTGTGGAGAACGCAACAGTTTCAGTCAATCGCAACTCGCGTTGGGTTCAGTAGGAGGAAGGACATCAGACCAGCTAAAAGCGTCACTTTTGTGAGAGAAAAGGGACAGGTTTCAATGAGAATTAACAGTCTCACTTATTTTTTTGTATTTGCTTTTAGGGCAAAAATAAGATACCCAAAGGCGAGGGCAAAATCTATCAACCACCAGAGGGGAACAGCCAAGTCAAAGTAATTGTATAGGATGTCGAGAATGATAGCAGGAGTCATCGAAACAAGTGAAAGACTCAACAGGGCACTATATTTAAAGTTAAGCTTAAGGTATTTATTTAAACTAACTGCTATTATTGAATAAATTAATGCCTGAATCGTCCTAAATAAGAAGGTAAAAAACAGGGCAACTGGGAAAAGGACAAAGACAAAGTATTCATTGAATGTGTCCATCCAGTCATAAAGCCTGGGCTGGTCGATGACAAGGCTGTCAATATCAGAGAGATCTAGTATCCTCGACTCCTTCGGACCTCTTTTAAAGAACAATCGTGTCTTTGTTAAGAGAACTATTGCGTCAGAATCGGCCAAAGAGGTCACCTGTCCCGTGGTGTCAATGATGATAAGAGGCGCATTATTCTCCTGGTCTCTGATGGTGTAGGGCATCGGGACATCCGTCGATACCTGCCCCTTGGAGATAGTTACCATCGGAAATTGCTTTATAATCTTGGGTGCCTCACGCTGAAGGTAATCAAAGACCGCTGCACGGGTCTTAAATGTAAGAGGGATCAGACAGACCGCAAGCAGCAGAAGGAGATAGAGGAAGGATATCTTCCTCCAGTTCATAGCCACGTCCTGATACAGGGACCTTGAGTAAAAAGACATGAATAAAGGGTGTACTGTGCTGTACCGTTTCACGCTGTTTCAGTCCTCCTGAGACTTGCCAAACGAGGTTTTTATATTTCCTGATATCTTCAAAGGTCAGCCTGCCACAATGAGCATCCCTTATTCATAGATTTTCGTATGTTTGTAAAAAAATGGCTTGAGCAGCCTAAGTGCTGCAATCGAAAGCAGGGGTTTCAGAACCCATGAGGTAAATGATTTGCTTCCCAGACATTGTTTGCAGTGAGGGTGAACAAGCTGGAACTTGTGAAAGCCGTCCATGATCTTCCCAAGTTCGTCAGAGGAGAGTATCTCGCGAAGGGATGAATGGTGAAGGTTTCCCACCGCTGTCTTTCCTTCGAAATCTATGCAGCAGAGAATTACGTCCCCGTTGTGGAGGATGCTGAAGTGGTCCCGCATGCCGAAGCAGTACCCTGCCCAGGCATCTCGCACTTCACCCTCATCAAAGGCATTTCCCCAGTCCTCCAACACATAAGTCTCGAAAAATACGTTGGGATAGACCTCCACCACATTCCACTTATATGCTGAAAGGCTCCCTATGCGCTCCATGGCCAGTTTTCTCTGCTGCCCCTGGACCGAGAGCATGTCGTAGATACGACCGACCCAATATCTGAACGTATTCCTCAGCTCTTCAGTCGAAGAAATAACCCTGACAGGGCCTGCCTTCTTCTCTATCCCCTTTTGTGGAAAGCGCGTATTTAAGAAACGGAATTTGAAAATAGTGCCAGGCCACCGTAACTGATAGGAATGAAAGAAATTCAGGATGCCCTCCAGGTAGGAATCAAATGAGAGTGCTCTTGCTTTTCTTAGGGTGAAGGAGCGGGCGTCAGGGGTCTGGAGAGAGATATCTATCTGATGGATACTGTGATCAAGGAGTTGTAAACCCACCTTACCTCCAAGGCCACCTCCATTTGTGGTGAGCCCCACCTTGATCCCTTTTTCATGGGCATAAGAAAGGATATCAAAAAAATCGGGATGCAGTGTTGGCTCTCCCATGACATGGAAGGTGATCTTCTCGCTCAGACCGTACTCCCCAACCTCATCAATGATACGTTTTGCAAGCCCTGTCTCCATGTAGCCATAGGGTCTTTCCATCTCTGATTTTGGGCAAAAAAGGCAGTTGAAGTCGCACACATTGGTGAGTTCAATGTGTATCCTTTTCAGGGGGATTTCAATATGACCGAAATATTTCTTTTCCATTACGGGTGCCTATTTATTATTTTTAATATTATAGCCTTACGTTACCTGGCAAATAAAGCGCGCCACAGGCGGATGAAAAAAGGCCCCCGGAATTTCATTCCGGAGGCCTTTCAAGAAATCAGACAGGGAAATTAGAACAAGCCGCTCACCTTCCCGGTATTCACATCCACATCTACCCTTCTGAATGCAGGGTTGGAACTTGTTCCAGGCATGAGGCTGATGGTACCTGCCATAGGGCAGAGGAACTTTGCGCCTGAGTAGATAAGAACGTCCCTGATAGGCAAAGTCCAGCCCTTTGGCACGCCCTTGAGCGTCGGGTCATGGGTGAGGCTCAAATGGGTCTTGACCATCATGGTAGCGTAGTCTGCATACTGGGGGTCGTCTTCAAGCATCTTTGCCTTGGCCTCGGCATCAGGTGTCCAGGAGACGCCGTCAGCGCCGTACACTTCCTTTGCGATGCGTGCCACACGCTCGCGCAGCTTCATCTCAAGCGGATAGAGGAACTTGAAGTCGTTCTTGTCGTTGCAGGCATCGATGACTGCATCAGCCAGTTCCAGGGCTCCCTCACCGCCCTTGAGCCAGTGCTGTGACTCTGCGCAACGAGCGCCTGCCGCTTCGGCGGCTTTCTTGACCACTGCCACCTCAGCATCTGTATCTGTATAAAAACGGTTGACACAGACGACCGGGTT
>DASPUA010000047.1:0-2939 GCA_035623135.1 Thermodesulfovibrionales bacterium
CAGAAGCTCATCATCGTGAAAGACATCAAGGGCCTGATGAAATCCCTGAAGGAGAAGGGTGTCTACACCATAGCGCGGATTGTGGTCTTCAAAGACAACCCCCTCGCTAGCACAAAACCTGATTGGGCGGTAAAGACCCCGGCTGGAGAGACGTGGCATGACAGGGAGCACCTCGCATGGATGGACCCTTTCAGGAGAGAAGTGTGGGATTACAACATCAGTATTGCGGAGGAGGCAGCACAAAACGGGTTCGACGAGATACAGTTCGATTATGTCAGATTTCCCGACGCATCAGGGGTTGTTTTTTCGATGCCCAATACAGAGGAAAACAGGATTAATGCCATTACAGGCTTCCTTAAAGAAGCAAGAATGAGACTTACTCCTTACAATGTATTCCTTTCTGCGGACATTTTCGGCTATGCATGCTGGAATCTGAATGACACGAAAATAGGGCAGCGGTTGGAAGACCTTATTCCCCATCTGGACTATGTCTCTCCCATGCTCTACCCCTCTGGATTTCAGTATGGTATACCTGGATATCGCATTCCTGTGGGAAATCCCCACGAGATTGTATATCTATCCCTTAGAAAGGCTCTGGAACGCACACACATCTCCCCCGTCCGTTTCAGGCCGTGGCTTCAGGCATTCAGGGATTATGCCTTTGACAGGAGGGACTTTAAGGGCCAGGCAATCAGCGAGCAGATAAGGGCTGCAGAAAAAATCGGTTCCCATGGGTGGATGCTCTGGAACCCCCGTAACGTCTATACCCAGGAGGGGTTAAAGAGGAAAGACTCTCTATTTGCAAGCCAGCCTAATAAAGGAGATATTTTGCCCGCAACCTTTGGAATTCTTCAAGGGACCCCTGCCAATGCAGCACAATAGCATGGGGATCCTGTCCTTCCTTGATCTCCTGCAGCACCCTGCGTGACCCGATAAGGCCAAGGGTCTTGTCAATCTGGAATTCCTTTTTGTAAAGACGGTGGAGCGCTGCGGTGATCTCGATACCCAGGGCAGCAGGGTCAAAGGATTGGCGATCATTTAAAATAATACGGACACCGTGGCACTGCTTGTTTTTATATACACTACTCGCAGGAGTGAAGTGCTCAGGGTTAAATGATACACCAGCGATCTTACGTTTGTTCAAATATCCTGCCAATTCCCAGGCATTGATCCAGGGAGCGCCAAAAACTTCAAAAGGGGTGTCGGTCCCCCTACCCACACTCACATTTGAGCCTTCCACCATAGCCACTCCTGGGTAAAGAATGGTCTGTGTAAGGCTCCGGATGTTCGGTGAGGGGTCTATCCACCGAAGTCCGGTTTCATCATACCAGAAATTCCGCTCATACCCGCTCATCCTGATCACATGTAGGTCGACACCAATCCTGTTTTCTTCATTGAACATCTTCGCAAGCTCACCCACGGTCATGCCGTGTCGGGTGGGAAGGGGAAAATATCCCACAAAGGATTTCATTTCCTGATCCATGACAGGACCCTGGACCATTGACCCGGTGAGGGGATTCGGACGATCCAGAACATAAAAAGGGATCCCCTTCCTGGCCGCTGCTTCCATGGCAAAGCCCATGGTAGTGATATACGTATAAAACCGTACTCCCGCATCCTGGATATCGAAGACCAATGCATCCAGACCATCCAGCATCCTCTCTGTGGGACGTAGGACGCTCCCATAGAGGCTGTACACAGGGAGACCGGTCGTGGTTTCGGTGATGGAAGCAATTTTTTCATCCATCTTTCCGGACAGTCCGTGTTCAGGGCTGAAGATCGCGACCAGCTTCATTCCCTGTGCATGGTAAATCAAGTCAAGGGTGCGCTGTCCTGTGGAATCAATTCCGGAATGGTTAGTGATAAGCCCGATACGCAACCCTGACAGAGAAGCGAACTGCGTAGCCTTCAGCACATCTATGCCAGTCTGTACTTTTCCATTCTGCCTCACAGGCAAGCGCTCACTCTTTCGCGAGCCTTTGGCAGCGAGTGCCTGCTCAATGGAATCCTTTCCCAGCGCTCCTTCTACAAGCATGGATATGTCCGTTCGCAGGGGACAGACATTACCTTTTCCATCAGGGTGAACCCGGTTCGTGAGAATGATTACGTACGTTCTTGAAGCAGGATCTATCCAGAGTGATGTCCCTGTGTAGCCTGTATGGCCGTAAGTGCCCTGAGGGAAAAGGAGACGCTTGTGAGGTGTAGGTGAGTTTATTTCCCAGCCAAGCCCTCTCAGAGGGGTCTTATGAAGAGGCGTTTGAGGGGTAGTCATTTTCTCAACTGTACGTTGGTTCAGGATACGCGCTCCCTCATAATTGCCTCCTGCGAGAAGCATCCGGGCAAAGAGGGAAAGGTCATCTGCAGTGGAAAACAGTCCTGCGTGTCCTGCCACACCGCCCATCCGGTATGCGGTGGGATCATGGACCTCTCCCCAGAGCATTTTCCCTGAAGGTTCGCGGAGATACTCAGTGGGAGCGATGCGGTCACGCAGTGCCGACTGGGGAGTAAATACGGTATCCTTCATCCCCAGGGGCCTAAAGATATGCTCATTGCAGTATATATCCAAAGGCTGGTCCGAGACCCGGCGGACAAGTTCGCCAAGCACTTCAAAATTTATATCGCTGTAAATGACACGTTTCCCGGGAGTGGCAACGGGTCTCTCGGCAATGATTTTTTTGAGGGCAGCGCCATTTCCATACCACCTGCGCTTAAGACTCAGGTCAGGCCGTAGGCCAGAGGTATGGGTAAGGAGTTGTCGCACAGTGATGTTTTTCTTTCCGTTCGCCTTAAAGGCAGGCCAATGGCTCGCAACAGGATCTTCCAGTTTCAGTTTGCCCTTTTCCACCAGCTGCATCACCGCAGTGGTCGTGGCAACCACCTTTGTTAGAGAGGCCACATCAAATATGGTATCCTCAGTCATGATCTGCTTGTCAGGCACC
>DASPUA010000048.1:0-5525 GCA_035623135.1 Thermodesulfovibrionales bacterium
GGGGGGCGGCGAGCCCTATGCCCGGCGCAGCATACATGGTCTCCATCATATCATCAATAAGGCGCTGGAGCTTCCCGTCAATCTCCTCCACAAGAGAGGCCTTTTGTTTTAGCACCTTCTCAGGATATGTTTTGATTTCAAGCAATGCCATAACGTATTATATCACAAAAGCACGGACAGTTTGGTTCGCGGGAGGAAGGAAATGGCCGGGGAAGCGGTTGTACTAAAGACAGAAATGCCGGACGTCGGCATACCAAGACGGGGAAAAGTGAGAGATATTTATGACCTTGGCGAACACCTTCTCCTTATTGCCTCTGACAGGATTTCGGCCTTTGATGTGGTTCTTCCCAATGGCATTCCCGGAAAAGGCAAAGTGCTTAACCAGATATCGATTTTCTGGTTCAGGCAGATGGAGGATATTGTGAAGAACCATATTGTGGCAACCGACGTAGATGACTTTCCCCCGAAACTCAGAAAATACAGGGACACGCTTGAAGGCAGGAGCATGCTGGTGAAAAAGGCAAAACCTCTGCCTGTGGAGTGCATAGTGAGGGGTTATCTGTCAGGAAGCGGATGGAAGGAGTATCAGGGAAAAGGCACCATCTGCGGCATAGGCCTGCCCCGTGGACTTGTGGAATCGTCCAGGCTCGACCAACCCATCTTCACCCCCTCCACAAAGGCTGACGAGGGGCATGACATTAACATATCCTTTGAGGAGACGGAGAAGATTGTGGGCAGCGAGAGTGCAGAGAAGCTGAAACAGGCGAGCTTAAGGATCTATTCAAAGGCGAGGAATCTTGCGGAGAAAAAGGGCATTCTCATCGCTGACACAAAATTCGAGTTCGGTATGTACAAGAATGAGCTCATACTTATTGACGAGGTACTCACTCCAGACTCCTCAAGGTTTTGGTCTGCAAAAGGATATACGCCGGGGAAGGCCCAGGACAGTTATGACAAGCAGATCGTGCGTGACTATCTTCTCACCCTTAATTGGGACAAGACTGCGCCAGGACCGATGCTTCCCCCTGACATAGTTTCAAAAACAGTGGAGAGATACAGAGAGATAATGGAGATACTCACCAGGTAATCCCCGACCACACACCTCGCTGTCCGCTGTGGCGGAGAGTTCTCAGGGAATCTTGATGACAATCTTACCCTTGGCATGACCTGTCTCGCTGTAGGCGTGGGCTTCATTGATCTCTTCAAGGGGGTATTCACGATCGATGAGGGGTCTTAGTTTTCCTTCTTTCGCCAGGAGGCTGAGTGAATGCAAATCAGCGCCACTTGGATGGACACTGATAAAGAATGACCTCCTTGAGAACCCGAAAAAAGATAAAGGAAAAGTAAGGAAAAAACTCAGGATGTCGGCTGGCTTGTCCGGAAGTGTGGTGATATAGCAGCCGCCCCTCTCCAGATTCTTCCTGACCCCGAAAAAGGAGCGTTTACCCACTGCATCAAAAATAATATCGTATTTGTCTGGCAAATGTGCGAAGTCCTGTTGTGTATAATCTACCACCTTATCCGCTCCAAACTGCCTTACAAGTTGCATAGTATGGGTGCTGCAGACAGCGCTCACTACGGCACCGGCGGCTTTTGCGATCTGCACTGCAAATGAGCCCACCCCTCCGGAAGCACCGTTTATGAGAACAGTCTTGCCACTTTCTATTCTGCCTTTAGAGTGTAACGCCTGATAGGCGGTCAATGCTGCGAGGGGAATAGCAGCAGCTTCTTTGAAATCCAGATTTTCCGGGATGAGGTCAAGCGCATCTTCCCTCGCACATACATATTCGGCATAAGCCCCCCGGTGCTTAAAAGCCAGCATTCCAAAAACCCTGTCGCCCTTTTTGAATCTCGATACAGAGGATCCGCGTTCGACCACCTCTCCTGCAATGTCAGATCCAAGCATCATGGGAAATCTCGAGCCGCTGATAAGTCTCAATGAACCATTCCGTATCTTCCAGTCCACCGGATTCACACTGGAATAGTGAACGCGAACAAGCACTCGCTCACTGGAGGTGACGGGCGTCAATACCTCTTCGAGCTTCATTACCCCGGGCGGACCAAATTCTCTGATGAGAATCGCTTTCATGCGCTCTGTCCCCTCCTGATAGTATTGTATTCAAGCACTCTGAACCAATCAAGAAGTGGATTTTAAGCGCATTATTTGTTTAGAATTGAGAGTATTTTGTGAAGGCTCTCGTTGCTGGAGGAAACCATTAAGGGTTATATCATCAAAAGACTTTTTCTCCTCTTGCCTCTTCTGTTGGGAATTACCCTGCTCACCTTTAGCCTTACGAAGGCCCTTCCCGGAGATCCTGCCTTGAGCCTTGTGGGAGAAAGGACAAGCCCTGAGGTGATAGAAAGCATACGACGTGAATTGCACACGGACCAGAATTTTTTTGTCCAATACCTGTGCTATATCAGATTGCTCCTTAAGGGTGAGTTCGGACGGTCATATTATACGAACAGAAAAGTCCTGTATGACCTGATGAATAAATTCCCCAACACATTGCTTCTTGCCTTTGGTGCCATGCTTGTTGCGGTGCCTGTTGGAATAAGTCTTGGTTTTGTGTCTGCGATGAGAAGGGGAACCGCTGTTGACAGGGGCATCTCTTCCCTGTCTGTACTAGGGATAAGTCTTCCGGTCTTCTGGTCAGGTCTTCTGATCATGCTCTTCCTCAGCCTGAAACTAAGATTACTGCCTCCTTCTGGTATGGGGGACTGGAGATTCCTCATCATGCCAGCCATTACCCTTTCCCTTCCCGCCCTTGCCACATTGACGAGAATTTCGAGAACAACCCTTATCGATTTGTTGGACTTGCCTTATGTGAGGACGGCCAGGGCAATGGGGATTAGGGAATATAAGGTCAAGGGTATCCATGTCTTTAAGAATGCCCTTATCCCCCTGGTAACGGTGGTGGGGTTGGACTTCGGGAGTTACCTGAACGGTGCTGTGCTTACAGAGACGATATTCGGGTGGGACGGTATCGGGAGGTTTGCCATGGACGGGATAATAAAGCGGGATTATCCTGTAATCATCGGATGCATCATCGTGGGCACCGTTATGTATGTATTCATCAATCTTCTTGTGGATATCTTCTACCATTATTTCGACCCCAGGGTGAGGCTCTACTCAGACAATGGTTAAAATTATCCTCTCGGTACTCGTTGTGATAATCCTCTCGTCGATCCTGGCGCCCCTCATATCACCCTTTAATCCTGAAGAGATAAACCTTGATGAACTGAAACAATCCCCCAGTCTGCGTCATCCTTTAGGAACGGATAATAAAGGAAGGGATATTCTTTCAAGGATCCTTTATGGAGGAAGGATATCGATTTCAGTGGCCATAAGTGCTGCAGTTTTATCCATGGGCATCGGCCTCATGGTAGGGTTGTTCGCTGGCTACGTCGGGGGAAAGATTGATACGTCGATAATGCTTGTTGTGGACCTCATCCTCGCGTTTCCCTCACTCCTCCTTGCCATTGGCATATCAGTCATTCTTCCTCCAGGGATCTATACGGTCATGATTGCCATTGCTTCGGTGGGATGGGCTTCCTTTGCGAGAATCATCAGGGGGAATGTGGTATCCTACCGGGAGGCACCGTTTATTGAAGCGGCAAGGGCTATGGGTTGCAGCCATACGAGAACACTCTTGATACATCTCCTTCCACAATGTCTCCCGCTTGTAGTGGTGATGATGGGATTGCGACTTGGGGGGTATATCCTCACCGAGGCATCGCTAAGCTTTCTCGGACTTGGAGCCCAACCCCCTATGCCGAGCTGGGGTTCCATGGTAAGCGCGCACAGGGTATTTATCGTATCTGCGCCATGGATGGTCGTATTTCCGGGGCTTGCCATTGCAGTGACCTCCCTCTGCTTCAATATGTTGGGAGACGCACTGAGAGACCGGTTCGGATTAAAGATAACGGGATAGGAGAGGGCTACGCTCCCCTCAGTTTTTCTTCTTCCTCCTGTTCGGTCTTGCAGAAGATACACATGCTGGTAACGGGCCGTGCTTCGAGCCTCTTGATGTTTATCTCTTCTCCACATGCCTCACAGATGCCAAATGTACCACTGTCAATCTTGTCAATAGCAGCCTCTATCTTCTTAAGCAGCCTCTGTTCTCTTCCCCTGAGACGAAGCATGAAGCTCCTGTCGATCTCTGCACTTGCCTGATCACCCATATCAGGGAAGATGGTCTGGCCAGGGAGCATATTCAGGGCCTCTTCCGCTTCGTTCAGTAGGATGTTCCGCTGCATTATAAGGCTCTGTTTTATGTCTTGAATCATTTTCTCCCTTGGGGTGAGTTTCTTTTTTGGAGTGCTCTCTTTCCCTCTGGGAGTAAGGGGAGTCTTCACCGCCTTGACCGCAGGTCTCTTTTCCGCCTTTTTTCCCTTTGTCTTTGTGTTGGGAGCCTTTGGTGCGACCTTTTTTAAAGCCTTGGCTTTTTCAGACGTTTTTTTCACTTTCTTCGTGATGTTCTTTTTTACGACTTTCAGGGACTTCTTTTGTGTCACTTTGGACCTTGTTGTTGCCATGTCTTCTCCTCAGAAGGTAATTTTCAAAATTAGCACAAACCGGAAATGTTAGTCAACCATAGGGAGATAATAAAATCTATTTATGATAAAATAAAAAATTATGTGTATTTATTGCAGAAACATATCGGGCAATGCATCACTATGAAAATTATCATAAGAGACCTGAAAGAAAATGAGTGCGTGTGCGATGCCCTTATTTTACCCTTGCATGAGGGAGAAACGGCGTCCGCGTATCGCGAGATCGATGCCCTTGTAAACCGCCTTCTCAGCACGGTCATCTCTGCCAGGGAATTCTCGGGAAAACATGGTGAGACCAGCCTCATTCATACAATGAAGAGAATAGGACCACGCAGAATTTTACTTGTCGGCCTTGGGAAGAGGGGAGAAGTGAGTCCTGAGAAGCTGAGACAAGCAGGAGGCAAAGCACTTTCGTATCTCTACGGGCTCGGAATGAAAGAGATCGCATTCTCTCCAGGGCGCATTCTCTCTGCCACACATTCACCGATACCCTTTGTTGAGGGCGGGCTTCTCTCCCTTTATCAATTTAAGAGATACAAAAAGGAAGAAGATAATTCGAAGGGGATAGAGAGACTCACGCTTATAGGAAAACCTGAAGCATCCCTTAAGGACTCCCTGTTCTGGACAGTCGCGTCTTCTTCTGCGGTGAACTTTGCACGTGATCTCATTAATACGCCTTCGAACGACATGACTCCCACCATCCTTGCGAAGGCGGCGAAGTCACTTGCAGGCGGCAGGGTTGAGGTAAAGGTCCTCGAAAAGAGAGATGCAGAGCGGCTCAAAATGGGAGCCTACCTTTCTGTGGTAAGGGGCTCAATGGAACCCCCTAAATTTATTGTAGTGAACTACCGTGGACAGAAGGGAGCGCCTATTGCACTTATCGGAAAGTCGATTACGTTTGACAGCGGAGGTATCTCGATAAAGCCTAGCGAGGGGATGGAGAAGATGAAATATGATATGGCAGGAGG
>DASPUA010000049.1:0-2284 GCA_035623135.1 Thermodesulfovibrionales bacterium
AGCATGAAACTTGCCTCATTGCTGACAACCCTGAAAGCGATAAGTGAAAACTAAGATTTACCTCAATAATGGATAATTAGGTAAAAGCCCCTACTTCTTATGCGTCTTTGGTTTTGTTAAGTGATGGGATGTTGTGTATCATTTCGTCAATCTCGTCCAACCTTACCTCTGGATACTTCACCTTGACTACTTTCAGAATAGTTTCATTGCCATAGCCACACTGCAATAACCCCTTAGTATATTGCAGAACCTCTTTATTCATGGCTCCCCCTTGCTTCCTGAGTTTTACTGCTGTTTGGTAATACCTTCCGAGACAGATGGTATTTGTCTCAACCGTATAAACGGACTTCCCCCTCATCTAATGTTTAGTTGCTGAATTATGCAGCCAATCCCGCCATAGGAGCATTAGACCATCGTACGGTGAATGTTTCGTGTCTCGTTGGAATAGAAGACCCCTTAATAATTATCTTTTCTCCTTTATTAAGTGGGATAGACGAATTGATACACAACCCAGATTCGCTGTAATTGAGTACAATACCCTTCACGGTTTTGTCTGCTCCATTATCGAGGACAAATTCAACAGGTATATCGCACTTATGGCGCATCTCCTGTCGTTGCCCAGTAATGTTCAACGGCTTCTCCACTTCCTTCTCGTTAGAGCCGTCACTCTCACCGAAGAGTTCAAAAAAATTCTTTGCGATTTCCTTATTCATCTCTATCTGTCTGTCAATAGTGTTATTCCATGCTTGCCTTAACCTCTCTCCGCTCTCTACGTAAACTCTTAGCATGAGTTGCGAAAAGGTTTCTCTTAGGAATGTATTTACAAATAACAATTTCTCATGTTCTTTGACCAGCTTGTCATACTGCTTTTGTGGCATGAGACTGAGGTCGGTATAAAAATCAACCATCCTTTCGAAAATATCCGATGTATTTGGGGGAAAGACGTTCTTGCAAGGGTATGAATCCCAGTATTTCCTTGCAGCCTCAATGCCCTCAAGCTGCATTTTTTGGAAGAAGTCGAAAAAGCATTTTCTGAACATAAAGCTATTGCAGAGGTTCAGGAGAGACTTATCCGTTTCTTCACCAAACATGGCACTCACGATATTCAGAGAGAACAAATCAGGATCTAATAAACTTAATTAACAAATATCAAAATATATAATGCTTGTCAAGTATTTGAACTTTCTACAAAAATGCTGAAAAACTAGTAGAAAATCTTCTCCTTGACAACCATGCCCACCTGTACGGAGGTCTTGGCAAGACAACACTTCTTATATTTCTTCCCTGATCCGCAGGGACAGGGGTCTTTTCTACCTGTTTTGGTCATTCCTGGTGGTCCCCTCATCACCGACTAGTGGACCTATAAGAGAGGTCAGTCTTTCCCTCAATAAAGTATATCTCTTTTGTGGTTTGTTGTTTTTTATCGCTATGGCTATGGCTTTCTTGGTGCCGACCAGCACAACCATTTTCTTACCTCTTGTGATGCCTGTGTACAGGAGATTCCTCTGTAGCAGCATATAGTGTTGGGTCAAGATAGGGATCACGACAACAGGATACTCACTACCCTGTGATTTATGAACCGACACGGCGTAAGCATGGACTATCTCGTCAAGTTCGGTATATTCATAGGGAACAGCCCTCCCATCATAATTAACTACAACCTCCTGTTCTTCTCTGTCTATTCTGGTGATCCTGCCAATATCACCATTGAAAACCTCTTTGTCATAATTGTTACGGATCTGCATGACCTTATCCCCAACCTTCAGGGTTTTCCCGCCCCGTGTGAATTCATCCGTTGAGGGATTTAGGCACTTCTGCAGCTCTGTATTCAGGTTAGATGCTCCGACTACCCCTCTGTGCATGGGGGTTAAGACCTGGATATCCTCAATAGGTTTAAAGCCGAATCTCTGGGGTATCTTTTCCTTACATAGTTCAATGATCTTCTCCAAGGCTTTCTCGGGCTCCTCAATCTGGAAGAAAAAGAAGTCCTGGGGATGACTGCCATGATACGTGACAATAGGCATCTCACCCCCGTTAACCCTGTGGGCATTCACGATAATCATGCTCTCTTTTGCCTGTCGGAATATCTCATTTAGCCTCACCGTAGGCACGGCACCAGAATCAATAATATCCTTCAGGACGTTACCAGCCCCCACTGATGGTAACTGATCCACATCACCTACAAGGATCAGGGTAGCATTCTGTGGAACTGCCTTTAAGAACTGATACATCAGGACGGTATCCACCATCGAGGTTTCATCTATGACGATAAGATCAGTCTCCA
>DASPUA010000050.1:0-2799 GCA_035623135.1 Thermodesulfovibrionales bacterium
AACCCTTCCGACGGTCTTCTTTCCCTCCCTGACGATAAAATACTTCGCCTCTGCATGGGCAAAGAAAGGGTTCTTTTTAGAAAACTGCTGCTTCATTTCTCCCTTGAGAGGCGGGGCGTAAACGGGATCTCCGGAATAGAGAGAATAAGGAAAGTCTATAAACTCATCAAAGTGTTTCCGTGAAGTGGCCTCTAGAATTTCCAAGGAACTCAGTGTATCAGCCCAAGCGCTCTTCCGGCCTTTGTAAAGGCCGTAAGGACCCTATCCAGCTGTTCCTCAGTATGCGTCGCCATATAGCTTGTTCTTATGAGGGCCTTACCGTCGGGAACCGCCGGACTCACCGCAACATTGGCAAATACTCCCTCGTCCTGGAGAATCATGGCCATCCTGAAGGCCGTCTCGCTGTCACCCACAAGTATGGGAATAATGGGTGTTTCGCTCGGACCGACTGAGAAACCGAGGTCCTTGAAGCCCTTGAGCATCTTCTTTGTATTTTTCCAGAGCCTTTCTATCCTTTCGGGCTCGTTTTCGATGATATCCACTGCTGCGCTTACCGCAGCCACGGAAGCCGGAGGAGGGCTAGCACTGAAAATTAGGGAACGAGCGGAGTGTTTTATATAGTGGATAATATCCTCGGCGCCCGCGATGAACCCACCTATGGACGCCAGGGACTTGCTATATGTGCCCATGATCAGATCCACTTCCTGCTCTAAGCCAAAGTGCTCGGCAGTGCCTCTCCCCGTCTTACCCAGAACTCCTATGCCGTGGGCGTCATCGACCATCACCCTTGCACCATAGGCACGCGCCAGCTTTATGACCTTCGGCAGATCAACGATATCACCCTCCATGCTGAACACGCCGTCTACCACGATCAGTTTCCCTCTGCCGTCATTCTGCTGGAGCACCCTTTCGAGGTCCGACATGTCGTTATGCCTGAACTTCCTGACTTCACCATAAGAAAGCCTACATCCATCAATAATGCTCGCATGGTCCATTTTGTCGATAATCACAATATCATCTTTTCCAACAATGGCTGAGATCACCCCAAGGTTTACCTGAAAACCGGTGGAGAAGACAAGAGCGGCCTCTTTCCTGATAAATCTAGCTAGCTTCTTCTCCAGTTCAACGTGCATGTTAAGCGTACCGTTCAGAAACCTTGATCCTGCGCATCCGGTACCGTATCTCTTGATGGCGTTAAGAGCCGCTTCCTTAACCGTGGGATGGTTAGTGAGACCGAGATAGTTATTGGAGCCTACCATGATCATGCGGCGTCCGTTGATTATCACCTCGGGGTCCTGTGCGCTTTCAATGACCCTGAAGTACGGATAGAGACCGGCAGACATCAGCTCTTTTGCCCGGGTGAACTTAGTACACTTTTCAAAAATGTCAGTGGATTTCTTTACAGCCATTGATGAATCCTGTACCAGTCTGCTGTCCATTTGATTCCTTCCTTTATGGTAACTTTCGGGATGAACCCAAAATCCCTTTCCGCCTTCGACGAATCACACGTCCAGTGGGCATAATTGAGTTCCCTGAGTTTATCTCTGTTGATTATAGATAAGCCCTTCCCCAGTTTCTCAGCGATCCCGATTAGAACTGCCATAAGAGGTCTGGGAATCTTCATCTTCACTATTCGTGTACCGAGCACCGCTGATATCTCGTTAGCAATTTCCTCATTAGAATAGACCCTTCCGTCGGACAAAAAGTACACGGCCCCTTCCGACTCCTTCTCCTCCGCTGCCATAACTAGCGCTCTTATGAGATCGTCCACGTACAAGAGTGAATAATAACATTTTCCCAAGTAAGGATAAAAGCCTTTTTTTAGCATCCTGAACAGTACAAAAAAGTCCTTGTCCCTTGGACCGTACACGGCTGGAGGTCTCACAACAGTCACAGGGATATGTTCGCTGTACCTCATTATAGCACCCTCGCTCGCCAGTTTGCTTTTTCCATAACTGGAAACAGGCATTGGCTCGGATGTCTCATCCAGGGGTTTGCCGTCTCTGCTGGGACCCGCTGCGGCGAGACTGCTCATGTGAATAAGTCGCTTTAGCCCCTTCACCTTTGACGACACCGCTCTGAGAAGATTCTCCGTCCCGTTCACATTCGTGCAAAAGAATTCCTCTTCTCTATGCGCCTTTGTGAGCCCTGCAAGGTGAAAAACATAATCGAAGTCCCCTGGAAGATGGACAAGTGAATCTTTTTCTTCGCAGTCTCCTTGAAAAAAAGTCACCTTCTGGCCCTCAATCCACCTGAGGTTGGAGGCCTTTCTCACAAGACAGGTTACATCATACCCCTTTTTGATAAGTTCTTCAACAAGGTGGCTTCCGATAAAGCCAGTTGCACCTGTCACAAGGGCCTTCATAGGACGCCGTTATTTTGACCAATCACACGGCCAAGAGTCAAGCGTTAAAGGCTCATATTTTCGAGACGCGCTATTCTTTCTTCAATGGGCGGGTGGGTGCTGAAGAGCTTGAGCAACCCTCCTCCCGAAAGGGGATTCACGATGAACATATGGGACGTGGCGGGGTTCGCATCCATGGGGATTTTCTGTGACGCGAAATTCAGTTTTCGCAGCGCATTAGCGAGAAGCCGGGGATTCCCAGCCAGCCTGGCGCCTCCCTCGTCCGCGAGGTATTCCCGGGAGCGCGAGATTGCCATCTGGACTATGAGGGCGGCAATGGGCCCGACAATCATCATCACCAGGGCAGCAGCAGGGCCTCCGCCTTCATCATCATCGCCTCTATGGCCGAAAATTGCAGCCCACTGGGCCATTTGGGCCAGATAACTTATTGCACC
>DASPUA010000051.1:0-7265 GCA_035623135.1 Thermodesulfovibrionales bacterium
TGCCCTGCATATCACTTTTCTCCCGTCAAAACGATATCCTCTTTTTTCTGGGTAACATTTTACGCAGGCGTCAAGAAAGGAAAGAATAATTTGGTTGGTCTTCATCACAAAGAAATTAATCTTTTTCCCATGATAGTAATAGGTAAAGAACTCCGGGATTTCCGAGGGAAGCCCACTCACATCAACCACAACATCCCCACCTATCCTGGGCACTTCGGGATAGGTGGGTTGTTCAGAACACGCTGAAATAAACAAGAAGAGCAAAGACAGTGAGAGTATCTTAATGCTACGTATCATAAATGTCACAAATGCTCTCTTGTTCATTTGTCAACTATCCAAGAGCTATAAGAAAAACCAGCAGGTATCTTTATCTCTTTCTCTCCCAAAAGTCCTATGACTTCATCAAGTATATCAGGGAATCCTCACGTCATCAATTAAACCATGGCAACCCACCCATAACATGCCATGCATCAATCCGAGTTCAAAGCATTATCTGAACAGCAGCTGTGACAAACCATTTGGTTTTCACCTGCAGCCCATTCAGGTCTTGGTAGAGGGGTATACCTCCTTCTACACCGATACTAAAGGGTCCCTTCAGATAACTCACTCCAATAAAACCATTAAGTCGCTGACCTCCGTAATTACTAGGATCCGCATCAGGAGTCGGCGCGCCCATCATTGGATCGAGGAGTTTCTGGATCTCCTGATCTTGCCCCCTGATATGGCCTGTGTCGTTGTAAGCCAGACGGATCCACGTAGTGGCTGGGCCGACGGCACGCTGGAGCCAGCCGGTTACATTCAGGCTATTGCCGAGGGTGTAACCGTCCTCGTTTCTTCCCATGTGATACGTAAACGCTGCCTGGGCACCCCAGTTCCATTTAGCATCATTGCTCAGGGCGTTATAGGTCAGAGCAGGTTTGAGATCAAATGTGCCCGAACCAAGCTGCATATCGTAGGGTGCGCGAAAAGTCATTCCCATCGTCTCAAACTCCTGATGGGTGCTGCCTGTTGGCAGACTGAGGCCAAGACTGCCGACCAGATATTCGTTGATCTTATAAATTCCCCTCAGTTCAGTGTCACCAATGCCACTGGTACGCATAGGGGGTTGTGAAAAATTGCCCATGCCCATATTCATAACCATGCTCATCTCATTGACTAGATAGGTCCCCATGACCATCGCTGTCAGCCTGTCGGTAATACCGTACATCCACATTAACATATACATATCCATGGTCATTCCAGTTGGCGCCATCATGTATCCATAGCGTGTTCCATTCATGGGGATTACCTGATTCAACGAGACGTTCGTTGTGCCATCGCGCAGCCCGCTCATGTTTGTGTGCATGTATTTCACATCGAACATCCACATACCAGAGGGGTGTGTATGGTATATCTGGTCACCCATGGCAGGGTTAAAGAGCATCTGGGCGCCGGGCCCCATGTCATGTCCCGCATGTGTATGCGGGTTGGCCGTCTCCGCCTCCCCGCTGATTTCCTCTTCAGCCAATTTCATTGCATCGGCAAAAGTCGTTGCTTCTCCTCCATTTTCCTTCACAAATTTCTTTGCATTTTCCTCTTTGGCAAACGCCCATTTAGGCAGCGAGGTCATTACTCCTTGAATCCTACCCCCGATTACCCAAAACGCGGTTTTGGCATCTATCAGCTCTTTCGTAATGTAATCGGCAGCCATAAGAGACTTGACCTGCCGGCCTTTGTTCTGTCTCAGCTCGGCAGCCGCACAGTGAAGACTGCAAGCCCCTACCGTGGTCCCGTCGACATAAACGATGAGCATCCTGCTCCGTTCAAAAACGCTGCGATCCATCCCGCATTGCTTACAGCTCCTGGGGCCCTCAATCCCGTCCGCTGCACCGGCGGGGAAAACCCCCATCGGAATCGCCAGACTGAGAAGTATGACAAGAATAATTGTCATCAATCCTTTTGTTATAAAAAAAATTATATCACTTGTTTTTATTGCTGACATTTCTCTACTCCCTACTGTTTTCTATACATCTTTTTTAAAAAGGTGGCTCCACTCCGGATTTTATTTTCCAATAATTTCCGAAGCGGAGCCGAGGTTAAAGGGGAGAAAGGTCTGAAGAGAAGAACTTCCTCATACAGGCAAGGTGCCAGTACTTCCATAAAATTTTGGCTCGAATACTTCGGAAGCTTACGCTTAAGACTTTGGAGGACGTTCTATGTCGAAGAGGGCTAAAGAGGCTGTACGTAAAGGGCCAAAGATTTCAACATGGTCGCTAAGACCAGGGGGACATAGATTACAGAGGGATTCCTGAAGAGCAGGCGTATCTGCATTTACGGATACTGCGCTGCCGGATGCGTGACACACGTCAAGATTAATAAGATATGAATGACCATCTGAGGGATTGATTGAAACAGAAAAAGGGGAAAAGATTGACGAGCAAAGGGCTATTAGAATTAGCAGGGATCTCATCTTCATACTAATTCAGTATTAAATGCATGACTAGTTTCTGTCAACGTCAAATTACAATTTTAGATTTATCTCTAATCGGTCTCGAAGGGAACGGATTGTCACGGTTGTACTTCAGCTTGTAGTTATTTCATGGGATAATTTGCACGAAACACATCAACAGTATTCTCCAGAAGGATTTCCAAGAAAATGCTGAATGCCTTCCATACAGGAGACTTAGCAGTATTCGGGTACTGTAAAAATCCGCTATTCACATGCGTTTTAATCATCGTTGGTATAGACAGTCTGCAAAGAAACGATGTCCCGGGCAGTCATCTGCAGATAACTATACGAAAACTTCGTCAGAAAGAATCTCACCGACCAGTTATTTTCAGAACTAACCTTGACCATGTGCAAAGAAATTATCGCTATGTGTACAGGAAGGAGGGTTGATTGTGCGTCTGTTCCTTTAAGGTAAAGATAAATGAGAGTAATCGAAAGCACCTGAGCCGCATGAAGGCCTGGTTATGAAAAGCGTTTACACCCACTGCAAGCAAGAAATGCTATTCAGTACATATGAATATCTTTTTTGAGGGAGAGGTATTCGCGAGACTTTTGGGACTCGACAATAGCCCTTCTTAACTCTTCCGGGTCTGAGTTTATGAATGAATTATCCGGGCTGGGAGGGTATTATCTGAAGGTCTTCAGAATGTAGTCCGCAATCCTATACGCGTCCTGGTCAGAGATGGCTTTTTGGTCAAACATCTTCATGCCTGCCCAGTCCTGGGGATGGTCAGGAAAAGGTCCCGGATTCCTCATCTTCTTCATAATGTCCTCGGCTGTGGTGATTTTGTTCGCGTCAAGGTCCTTTTTGCGAAGGGTCTTCTGTGGGTTTATGATATTGCCGCCATCAGGATGGCAGGGGGAGCAGTTGTTCTTGAATAACTCCTTGCCGGGGTGTTCAGCTGACTTGTCCTGCGCGTGAAGGGAAAAGGCGCACACAAGGATTGACATGACCACCATGGGGACTAAGGACATTTTTTTCATTTCTGACATCTCCTCTTTTATTTCTGACACCAAGCGGACCGTAGGAATCCTTCCCTGCAATGACGCAGGGTTTTCCTGCATCGGTAAGAACTATATCATGATTCGGATTAACTTGCAACCTGTGGATGCGCGTCCGAGCTGGGCATGAGCCAGTATCAGACCCTTGCACTTCCTTCGGAGAAGGGTTAATATAAGACCGCTTGGGTGGGTAAACAAAATGATTGCAGGGAGAAGAGAATTTCATGTGCTGAAGATGTCTAGAGGGGCCCGTTGATAGGAGTCCGGTAAAGGAGGGGATGCATGGGCAAAAGGATTGTAGGGCTTTGCTGTCTTTCGGTTTGTTTCTTGTTTGTGATGTCATCCTGTGCAACGCCACCGCCACGATGGGGTGCTGTCTGGAAAGATGAAAACTACCGGGGCGGGTATATGAAAAAGGTCTTTGTGATAGGCGCTGCACGGCAGGAGAAGGTCAGAGTGGTTTTTGAGAATGAATTTGTAAATCAATTAAAGGCGCATGGAACAGATGCGG
Source organism: Thermodesulfovibrionales bacterium (assembly GCA_035623135.1). Lineage (GTDB taxonomy): Bacteria > Nitrospirota > Thermodesulfovibrionia > Thermodesulfovibrionales > UBA9159 > DASPUA01. The sequence goes on from DASPUA010000051.1 coordinate 4,002, forward strand.
TGGCAAGTGATACGGTTATCCGCTTTGAGAAGATGATGGACAAGGAACTTGTTGCGTCAAAAATCAAGGAGTCGGGCTGTGACTCTGTGTTAATCACGAGGGTGCTCTACGTCACCACTGCAGACCAATACAAACCCATGCCCAAACCGAACTGGAATGAGTTCTATTCAGAAAGTTATGGATATTCTCAGGCCCCTGCCGGTCCCCGGACCACTATGGGCAAGTTTGATGCGCGGCTCGAAATGAAGCTCTTCGACACAAAAAGCGAGCAGCCTGTCTGGTCAGCCTCAGCCCAGATGCTTGTTGAGGACGACCCCCGGGACGAAATAAAACTATTCGTCCGGACGCTGATGGAGAAGCTGGCAGCGGACAAGTTTATCAGGTAGGACCTATGCGTTTCTGGGCAGCGCCTTTTGCAGGAATAGATAACCCACTATCCCCGAGATCAGTGACGCTACGAGGATCCCGATCTTCGCTTCGTCAGTGCATGATGCGGTCTTGAAGGCAAGATCGCTCACAAAAAGGGACATAGTGAATCCCACACCCGCAAGGCAACTCACCCCGTAAATCTGGGACCACATCACCCTCATAGGCATATCCGCAAATCCGGCTTTGATAACAGCCCAGCTGAAAAGTGTGACCCCGATCTGCTTTCCGAGGAAGAGTCCGAGAATGATGCCGAGGCTCACGGGATGCGTGAGCGTTTCCGTCAGATCGCTTCCCAGTGTGACGCCTGCGTTGCAAAGCGCAAAGACCGGCAGCACTAAAAAGGCCTGGAAGGAATGGAGATAATGCTCAAGGGAAATCCCGACTGGTTTGAGGGCTGTAGTTGCACTGTGAAGCTCTATTATCGGTTCCAATTGGTCCTCGTGGAGCAGCATGCTCTCCCTCGTCATCTCCTTGCTCTCTATCTCCAGGATTTTTTCGCGTGCGAATGCGATGAACTCTTTCGGCTCGAACCTCGACCGTACAGGTACGATCAGCGCAACGAGGATGCCGGCAATGCTGGCATGGATGCCTGATGCAAATACAGCAACCCAGATGCCCATGATAAGGATGGCATAGGTCTTGGATCTGAACATGCGAATCCGCACTGCACGGTGGAGCAGAAACATTAAAATACCCGCGACAGCCAGAGCGGTCCAGCGTATCTTTTCTGTGTAAAAAAACGCAATGACCAGGACCGCACCGATATCGTCCGCAATGGCCAGGGCAGTGAGAAATACCTTAAGCGAAATTGGAACACGCCTTCCAAGGAGGGAGAGGATTCCAAGCGCAAACGCGATATCAGTAGCCACAGGCACACCCCAGCCCCGCGCCGCCTCACCGGCGGGGTTAAGGAAAAGAAAGATCACTGCCGGTATGAGCATGCCGCCTGCAGCAGCGGTGACAGGGAGGATGGTTTTTTTCAGCGATGACAGATGTCCGATACGGAGCTGTCTTTTGATCTCGAGCCCGACCACAAAGAAAAAGACCGCCATGAGTGCGTCATTCACCCAATGCTGAAGAGAGAGGGAGAAGACCAACCCTTCCCATGACACACCGATCTTTTGATGTATGAGCTTTTGGTACAATCCTGCCCAGGGAGAGTTTGCCCATGCCATGGCAGTGATAGTGCAGCCAAGGAGGACAACACTGCCCGCCACCTCTGACTCAAGGAATCGCAAAAATGCATTCTTCATGTTTGGCTCATGTCAAGGGCGTGAAAGGCCCATGGAAAGGTCCTAGAGAGACTCCTGTTTCTTGTCAGGGGTTTTGTCTCGGTCTTTGCTGATAGAAGGTGTTCCCGGGTGATCGGCCGGAACGACCCTGACCTCAAGGGGTTGGGCAGTGTCAAGATGCACGTCCCGCTGCGGGAAGGAAATTACGATACCGGTCTTTTCGAAAAGAGCGGCGATGTGGTGGCGTATATCGCTCAATATGATACGGTTGTCCCTGTCAGGCTCCAGATAGAGCCAGAAATAGACCGAAAAGGTGAGCGCACTGTCGGCAAATTGTTCGAACAATATGACGGGCAGTGGGTCTTTCAGCACAAGGCCATGGTCTTCCACAGCCTTCAGAATGAGTTTCGATGCCTCTTGCGTGTCAGTGCCATAGGCAACGCCCACAGAGATCGAATAGCGCATTCTCTTGTCAGTGAGTGTCCGGTTCGTGACCTTTTGCTGGAGGAACTGGCTGTTGGGGACCAGCAATTCCACCCCATCGAAGCGTTTGATAAGGGAACTTCTCATTCCGATGGAGGTTACCCGTCCTCCCTCGCCGTCAATCTCCACCACATCGCCCACCTTAATGGAGCGGTCAAAGAGAAGTATCAGCCCGCTGATGAAGTTGTTGATGAGGTGCTGTGCCCCGAAACCGAGGCCAATGGCGAGTGCGCCACCAAGGAAGGCAAATACTGCCAGCGGGATATTGACGGAAACGAGGGAGAAGACAATGACCCCGATGAAGAGGACGAGGAACATCACCTTGCTCACCTGTTGTGCCGCACTTTCATCTTTCTTGAACATTTTCATTATCACCCAGCGTATTGGTCGTATAAGATGGCTCGCGATCCACGTACCGGCAAAGAGTATGATGAGGGCCTGGAACACTTTCCCCAGCGTCACACTGATGGGTTTCACGATCTTGTTGCCCTCAGCAATGACCGTCTCCTCTGCCACATAGAGTTCGGTGTTCCACAGTTTCTTTATAAAGGACGCGATAACAGTGAAGGCTTCCCCGATGCGGCTTCTCAGGGAGGCATGATGCTGTTTCTCTTTAAGCTCAGCGTTCAGGCGGTTCGCAAGCCGTTCAATGCGGGTGAGATACTCAGAGCCCCTGAGCAGCATTGCCTGACGTTCCTCGTAGGCCTTCAGGATGAGGCGGTCATTCTGGCGCTCGGCCTCTGTCCTGTCTGTCCTATCCAGCTTCTCTCTCTGGCTCTGGGCAAGGGCCACCCAGTTCGCAAGCCTGTCACCGATGTATTTTTTCCAGATCTGGATCCCGTCCAGTATGCGCCGGGTCTGCTCTGATTTCTCCCTTATCTTTTCGAGGTCCTGGTTTTGAGTGAGCCAGTAGCGGTCTTCCCATATGGTTTGAGCCGAATCCAGCAGTCTTATCATGCCCTTCAGAATCTCGATCTTCGCACCCGTGGCATCGGCAAAGATTTCCTGTGCTGCGAGAAGGGACTGGAGGCGGCTCAGCTCTTCAAGCTGCTTCGGAGCGGGCTGCTGGCCGGGATCGAACTTTTCCTGAAGCTTGGCCAGTAAATCACGTGTCTGCTGT
>DASPUA010000052.1:0-10494 GCA_035623135.1 Thermodesulfovibrionales bacterium
GTCACTGCTTCCTGCAGTGTCCATACCGGTCTCCACCCAAGGCTGGCTCTTGCCTTTGCGCTGTCAAGGTAGAGAAGGTTTGTTTCACGGCTCTGTGGCCCTGCGGCAGCGTGCCAGGTAAGTTTCGGCCAGTGTGTTTTAAATATGTTGAGGACTTCATTTACTGTCCTGTTGTCGTCAGGGCCTGGACCAAAGTTCCAGGCATCTGCATATTCTCTTCTGCCATCCAGTAGGAATTGTCCAAGCAGCAGGTATCCGCTCAGGCACTCCAGCACATGCTGCCAGGGGCGCGTTGCCAGGGGAGAGCGGACTCCCAGGGGTGAGTGGTTCGTAATTGCCCGGACAACGTCCGCAATCAGCCGGTCTTCAGCCCAGTCACCGCCGCCGATCACATTTCCGGCGCGGGCGCTCGCGAGGAGAGGCGCATTTGCGGCATGGAAAAAGGCATTGCGAAAGCTTGAAACCAAAAGTTCCGTCGCAGCTTTTGACGCACTGTAGGGATCATGGCCTCCCAGCGGGTCTATTTCACGATAGCCCCACTTCCATTCCTTATTTTCATACACCTTGTCGGTAGTCACTATCACCACAGCACGGATGCCATCAGTCTGGCGACATGCCTCAAGAAGATTGGCAGTTCCCATGACATTGGTTGACCATGTTTCAAGCGGGTTTTGATAGGAACGCCTGACCAAGGATTGCGCGGCCAGATGAAATACGATTTCAGGCCGACTATCCGCGAATAAACGAACCAATGAGGTGCTTTCACGGATGTCAAATCGGTGATCGGCTATACCGATATCAAGCAAATCCCAATGGTTGGGAGACGTGGCGGGATGGAGCGCAACGCCAGTGACACTGGCCCCGAGCTCTTGCAACCAGAAAGCAAGCCAACTCCCTTTAAAGCCAGTGTGCCCTGTTATCAGTACGCGGCGGCCTCGATATGTATCCTTAAAAAGGGTCATTTCCAGACCTTCCACGGGGGGCTCGTTTGCCATAACTGTTCTAAATGATTCTTGTCGCGCAACGTATCCATTGCCTGCCAGAAACCGTTATGCTGATAGGCCATTAATTGACCTTCTCGGGCCAGCTTCACAATAGGACCCGACTCCCAGCTTGTTTGATCCCCCTCAATAGCGTCGATTACAGCAGGCTCCAACACGAAAAACCCGCCGTTAACCCAGGCGCCATCGCCATCAGGCTTTTCCTGAAAGCTGTCAACTTGAGTACCCTTTATATTAAGGGCACCATAACGACCAGGTGGTTGGATCGCTGTTACTGTAGCCAGCCTGCCATGGCTGCGATGGAAACTGATCAGTTTGGCGATGTCTATATCGGCGACACCGTCTCCGTACGTGAAACAGAATGTTTCATCACCGATAAAAGCTTTCACACGTTTAAGACGGCCGCCGGTAAGCGTGTCTTGACCGGTGTCAACAAGTGTGACACGCCACGGCTCGGCATGTTTTTCATGAACTTCCATCCGATTCTCCTTCATATCAAAAGTGACATCAGACATATGAAGGAAATAGTTGGCAAAATATTCTTTAATAATATAGCCTTTGTAGCCGCAGCAGATAACAAAATCATTTATACCATAATACGAATAGATCTTCATAATATGCCAGAGAATGGGTTTACCGCCGATCTCGATCATCGGTTTCGGCTTCAGATATGATTCCTCGCTTATCCGAGTGCCAAATCCCCCCGCTAGTATAACAGCTTTCACGATACCCTTCTTACCGTCCAATCGAGTAAAGGTCTTACTACTCCCGGCATAGGACCAACGTAACCGCGCCTGGTCGGTACGTTCTCCAATGGATCTTTGACATTGAAAGATAGAGCATTGTTTTCATAGAAGTGAACCTTAACGCCCGATTCGAAAGAAGTCAGCGCAAGTCCTACAAAATAAGTACCTTCATTAAGAAAATTATTCGGTATTATGCATTCTGCCTCATGAATGCCAAGGCTTGCTACGTCAATTGTTTGTGGACTAGAAACAAAAGCATAAGTTCCATCCGATGAAAAAATATGAAAGTTTGGAAAATACTCTTTACTATTTGTTCTGTTTATTTGGTATTTCATTTTTATTCGTATTGGTTCACGAATATCCACTTCTGAGCATGGTACATTATTCTTATCGACGACCGAACCCGCCAGTAATGATGCATAGGCATCACCTATCAACTCTCTGTGGGATGAATAGTCAAATGAGGCAGGCGATGCCATTCCCCGTGAGTAGTACATCAAGACAATATCAGAGGTTTTTCCCTGGCCGGCGAGTAAGCCAGCATCTAACAGTAGAGATTTCTTACAAAGAGAAGTAATACTCGCCATGTTGTGACTTACAAACAACACAGTCCTTCCTTCCTTAGCCACATCTTCCATTTTTCCAAGGCATTTTTTTTGAAACTGAGCATCACCCACAGCAAGTACTTCATCTATAATCAAAATCTCCGGCTCAAGGTGCGCTGCAACAGCAAATGCTAGCCTTACATACATTCCAGAAGAATACCTCTTGACCGGCGTATCGACAAATTTTTCGACTTCTGCAAAGGCGACAATCTCGTCGAATTTCTTTGTAATCTCATCTTTTGTCATCCCGAGGATAGCGCCGTTCAGGTAGATATTCTCTCCTCCAGTGAGCTCGGGATGAAAGCCGGTGCCGACTTCAAGAAGGCTGGCGACCCGGCCCTTGATCTTTATCTGCCCTTTTGTCGGTGTGGTAACACGCGACATGATCTTGAGGAGAGTTGACTTGCCGGCTCCGTTGCGGCCGATAATGCCGAGGACTTCGCCCCTTTTGACCTCAAAATTCACGTCCTGAAGGGCCCAGAAGCGGTCGTCAGCTTCGCTCTCCTCGTTCTTGGTTCTTGGTTCTTCGTTCTTCGTTAAGGGGGCATAATCAACAGGCAGGTTGGGGTCATCTTTGCCACGGAACCTTGCCCACCAGCTCTGGATGTCTTTGCGCAGCGTCGCGTGGCTGATCGTGCCATAGCGGTACTGCTTCCAAAGCCCCTCTACACTGATAACGACATCGGAGCTCACAGTTTCTGGTTCCTTGTTCTTGGTTCTTTGTTGATATGATAAAGCAAAACTGACCCGATCACTGAGAACGTTTAAGATACTTTATAAACGCTCCGATTTTTGAACTTGTCCTAGAGGACAAGTCGTATATATCGTCAAAGAGTTTCTGTGATATATAGGCCTGATCCAATGCGATATAAAGCTGAGACTGGATTTCTGAACAGGACCTTTGGGCATATGCAAAAAATCTTATGAATTCTGCATTAGATCCAGCGTTAAACCCTTCAGCTATATTAGACATTACGGAAACTGACGCGCGGCAAAGCTGATCTTTTAAACTGTAATCTTTTGAAAAATTAGCGGCTTTGACGGCCTTATAAATATGCTGGGTTAACTCTCTGCTCAGTTTCCATGCTTCAATATCTTCGAATTTAGTTATTCGCATGCTGTTTAATTCTTGGTTTTTGGTTCTTTGTTTGTAGCTCTTAGTATTCTTAAGAAAGTACCAAGCACGACGAACTAAGAACGGTCTGAATCTTTCAAATTCAGACTGTGTCCATAAAACTCTTCTCTATCCTGCTGAAAAGCATTATCCCGACAAAGAGGACTAGAACGGTAATAGCCACGCTCAACCCTATCTGCGCGGCATTCACAGTGCCTGCCCCGAGGAAGATGTAACGAAATGCCTCTATGACTGGCGCGATGGGGTTGAGACTGACTATCCAGTGCCATTTTTCGGGTATGCGGGAAATTGGGTAAACGACAGGAGTCGCATACATCCAGAGCTGAACCCCGAAACCGACCAATTGCGTCAGGTCTCTGTATTTTGTTGTCAGGGAAGATATGATAATCCCGAACCCGAGTCCCAGAATGGCCATCTGAAGGAGCAGCAGAGGGAGAAGCAGAACGAGGGGGGTCATCTTGATAGAAACTCCCGACATAATATAATAGGCAATAAAACAGAGAAACAAGGCAAATTGGATAGCAAAGCTTATGAGGCTGCTGATTACGTTTGCCATCGGCACGGTGAGACGTGGGAAATAGACCTTGCCGAAAATGTTCGCATTGCTGACGAAGGTATTTGAAGTCCTGTTTAGGCATCCCGAAAAGTAGCTCCATGCCACCACGCCGGCCATGTAAAATAGGGGCTGGGGAATGCCGTCCGTCGGTATCTTCGCGATCCTGCCGAAGATGATGGTGAAGACAAGCGTCGTAAAGATTGGCTGGAGCAGGAACCAGATGGGTCCAAGGATGGTCTGTTTATAGACAGACACAAAATCCCTCCGCACAAAAAGCATGATAAGATCACGGTATCGCCAGAGTTCAGCAAGATGGATGTCGAACCAGCCGGAAATGGGCCTGATGACCGAGGTCCACTCAACATTACGTTCGTCAGACATAAATGTTTTCAGTTCTTCGTTCATGGTTCTTAGTTCCTGGTTCCTGGTCCTTAGTGAATAACAAAGAACAAGGCACAAAGCACAAAGCACCAAGAACTAATCATTGTTTTTTCCCTGTTCAGCCTCGAGCATCATTCTTACGACATCAGGCAATCTGCTTTTTGCCTGCCATCCCAACTGTTCACGTGCCTTTGCAGGATTTGCCCTACCGGTTACAAGATCGGTGGGGCGGAATAATGAGGGATCAACGGTCACATGGTCATGCCAGTTCAATCCTAACGCGCTGAATGCCCTGTCAACGAATTCCTCTAAGGAATGCGATTCTCCGGTTGCAATTACGAAATCGTCAGGCTGGGCCTGCTGCAGCATTATCCACATCGCGACCACATATTCAGGCGCCCATCCCCAGTCTCTCTGTATTGAGGTGTTGCCCAAGTGGAGCTTCTCCTTGCTGCCTCCTGCAATCCTGCGGGCAGCTGAAATTATTTTTTTTGTCACAAAACGTTCCGGGCGCAGGGGTGATTCATGATTAAAAAGGATTCCTGAGCAGCAGAAGAGACCGTATGCCTCCCGGTAATTTGCCACTTCCCAATGAGCTGCTGCCTTGGCAACTGCGTAAGGGCTCCTTGGTTTGAAAGCAGTAGTTTCGTCAGCCGGCATTCCTTGGGTATCGCCAAAGCACTCACCAGAAGAAGCGTTGTACAGTTTTATTGGTCTGTTGATGAACCTGATTGCTTCCAGAAGATTTAATGTCCCTATACTGATGCTTTCAAGGGTTTCAACAGGCTGCTGAAAAGAGAGGCTGACTGAACTCTGCCCTGCGAGGTTATACACCTCATCGGGTTGCACATTCATAAGCACCTGTAAGACACTCCGAAAGTCAATGAGTGTCATTGATTCCCGCCTCACATGTTCATGGATCCCCAGAAGGTGAAGGTTATGGAAAGAGGACATCTGCGCATCGCGCGAGGTGCCGTATACCTCATATCCTTTCTCGAGAAGATACTTGGCCAGATAAGAGCCGTCCTGGCCGGAGATGCCGCAGATAAGCGCTTTACGGCTGTTGACCATTGCCGTGTCCCTTCCGTATGGCTTCTGTGAGCACCGGTTCCAGGCGCTGAACAAAGCGCTCAAAGGAGAAATATTTGAGGTCTTCAGGCACTGCCTTTGGAATTTTCAGAGCCTTCAGTATTGTCTCTTTCATTTCCTTACCATCCCTTGGGTTCACGAGCAGGCCGAGCCTTCCGTCCATTACTGCTTCCCTGCTGCCGTCGCATGAACTGGCGACTACGGGGATACCGCAGGCCATTGCCTCAAGATAGACGAACCCAAATCCCTCCCCTTGGCTAGGCATGACATACACATCAGCAAGTCGGTAGTGATCAGCCTTTTCGCTTTCAGAAATATAGCCGGCAAAAATCACCTTTCTGTCGGCGCCAAGAGTCCTTGCTTTTTCTTCCAGCCTGCACCGGTCCGACCCGTCCCCAACAATGAGATAAGCGATGTTCGGCATTTCCTTTGACAGTTCCGGCAGGATGTCAATGACTTCATCAAACCCCTTATAGCGCTCCTGCGAAACGAGCCTGCCAAGCGTCATAAGCACTGTCTTGCCATGCAGTCCGTAGCGGTCGAGCAGAACGGGATTCTTCGAACCCGCACCATACAGAGAGGCATTAATCGCATTCGGCACAATGTGGATATCCTTATCTCTCACTCCTGACCATGCAAGGAACCGCCTCTTTGTGTACTCACTAATGGATATAATGTAATCTACGCTCTTGAGCAGGTGCCTCAGGAACACCATATTCGGTTGATTCCATGCTTCTATCCCGTAGATCTCAAGAAGAAGAGGGGAACGGGTTATCATCTTCACCATAACCGCAAGGGGCAAAAGATTTAAGTGTCCGCAGACGATAAGTTTGAATCTCCTGTTTTGAAGGACGCAGAAGAGCACATGGAGCACATATTTCAGTTTGCTGTTTAGGGCGGTCGTCATAAAGGTCAAACCATCTGGAAGCCGCTCGGGTTGGTGGGGCATTACGCGTGGAATCGCAATGACCTCAGAGGCAATCTTCAAGCGGCAAATCGCCGAAAGCATGTCTCGGTTATAGAGCGCTATGCCGCCGTGTCCCCCAAAGGCGTCAGGTACCAGTGCCAGTATCTTACTGTCAGAGGTCTGACCGGCTCCTGACACTCGATCAGACCGGTAGAATGATAGGGAGGACCGTTTCCCGGCAGTCTTTGACAAGACCTGTCCGTCTGCGACAATACGGTAGATCTGTTTTGCCCATCCCCTGAGACCGCGCTCGCTGAGATTCTCCTGATCGAAAAGCCATTCTCTCAACGGCACGGAGAATCCTGTTTTCGGTCTTTGTGTCACCTCAACAGGAAGGGGGTTAGTAAGTGTCCGAGGGATGTCCTGCTTCCTTGGACGGCTATCACGAGTGAGGAATGGAGCGATACCCGCGAGAAACTCAGTATCAACAAAGGGAGTTCTTATTTCAAGGGAATGCGCCATACTGGCCCAGTCTGTATCACGGAGCAATTGGTTGCGCATATACCAGGAGAACTCGAGCGCGGAGACCTTCAGATAGTCAGTCCTGATGCCAGTCACTGTTTTCTCAAGGCAGACAAGGGGCTGAAGCTCATTCCATCCGGTTTTTACCACCTCGGGATCGAGGACATCCGGAAGTTCCCAGGGCATAAAGAGGCCGCGTCTAAGGAGATAGGCGCCGCTGAAGGAAGTGCCATATTCAAGAAGACCGGCATACTTTGGGGAGGTAATATATTTTAAAAGGGGCGTAGAGGCTGTGCGGACTGACCGGCCAAACGCAGGGAAGGCAGCAAGGGGGCGCAAAAACCTTACGGCGAAAGGGATTTGCTTGAAACTCGGGTAGCTTCCAAAAATTTCGTCTCCACCCAGGCCAGACAGCGCTACCTTTATTCCTGACTGAACAGCGACTTTACTGACAAAATAGGAATTCAGTCCGTCAATCGAGGGCTGGTCCATCACTTTGAGGAAATGGTCGAATGATGAGGTAAAGTCGTTTCGGGATATCCAGACAGTGTCATGGCGTGCACCAAACTGCTCTGCAATTTTTTTTGCCAGCAATGTCTCATCGTTTTGCGTGCCGACGTATTCCTTGAACCCTAATGTGACGGTGTGCACAGTTGCCTTATTGATCTCGCATGCCAGACCTGTGAGAGAGGTTGAGTCTATTCCGGACGAGAGAAAAAGCCCCACGGGGACATCTGCGATAAGATGGTGGTTCACGGAACCGAGAAGCAGGCTCCGCAGAGCAGACAAAGGGTTTGCGTTCCATGCGAGCGAGGCGTCCTGTTCAGCATGTTGGTACACCTCTTTGATATCCTGATAACACTGTTCCTTTCCTTTCCCGTCGGCGTTGATCAGGATATAATGTCCTGCCTGCAGGGAGCGGATGCCCAGGTAAAGGGTATAAGGCTCAGGCACATGTCCCCACAGAAAGAAGCCCACATGCCCGGCAGGTTCAAGAGCGGTGTCTATATTATTGCCTTGCAGCAGCGCCTTTACCTGGGAGGCGGCCTTGAAGACCTTACCGTTGTCACTGTAGTAGAGAGGCTTGATGCCGAACGGGTCACGTGCAAGGAACAGGCTCTTTTCCCTGTTGTCCCATATGGCAAATGCGAACATGCCGCGAAGTTCATGGAGCATGTCAGGTCCCTTGTCTGAATACAGATGGAGGAGGACTTCCGTATCGCTTGTCGAATGGAACTTATAGCCTTTCTCTTCAAGCTGGGTGCGGAGTGCCTTGTAGTTATAAATCTCGCCGTTGAAGGTGATCACGTAACGGCCATCTGCGGTCTTCATAGGCTGAGCGCCGGATTCTGAGAGGTCGATAATCGCGAGACGGCGATGCCCTAAGCCTATACGATTATCTTCTGAATACCATTCACCATAGCCATCGGGTCCCCTGTTGATCATATAATCGCGGATGCGCCGCAGTTCGTCATGATCGACACCGGAAGATGAGTTATAACAGAATATGGAGACTATGCCGCACATATAAAAGGATTAAGCTTTAAGGGCAAAGCAGTAAGGGCTAAGAACTCGGCTGTTTTCGAGGGTTTTAATTAATGAGTTCAGCATAGTGCTCACTTCTTCATAATGTAAGTTTTCCATTTTTAATTCTTTCAAGTTTGTTATCTTTATCCTGTAATCCTTACCGCTCTATTCCTATAAGGCTGATATGCCTTTAAAGTAGTCTATGGTCCTGCGAAGGCCCTCCTCGAAAGGAATGCGGGGTTCCCATATAAGTAACTTTTTCGCCAGCGAAATATCCGGCTGTCTCTGCCTCGGGTCATCAGAAGGCAGGGGCTTGAAAACTATCCTTGATTGTGAGCCGGTAAGTGTAATAACCCTTTCCGCAAGCTCAAGAATGGAAAATTCCAAAGGATTGCCTAGATTCACCGGGCCTGTAACGTCATCTGGGCTGTCCATTAGTCTGACAATACCTTCAATAAGGTCATTGACATAACAGAAGCTCCTTGTCTGGGTTCCATCGCCATAGACGGTGATATCCTCATCCCTCAATGCCTGCATAATGAAATTGCTCACCACTCGTCCGTCATTCGGATGCATCCTCGGTCCATAGGTATTAAATATTCTGGCAACCTTGATTCTGAGCTGGTGCTGCCGGTGATAGTCAAAAAAGAGGGTCTCCGCGCACCTTTTCCCCTCATCATAACAGGATCTCAGGCCAATGGAATTGACATTCCCCCAGTATGCTTCGGGTTGTGGATGGACCGTCGGATCACCATATACTTCAGATGTGGATGCCTGCAGAATTTTTATTTTCAGTCTTTTCGCAAGGCCAAGCATATTGATTGAACCATGAACTGAAACTTTTGTGGTCTGCACGGGATCGAACTGATAATGAATGGGCGACGCAGGGCAGGCAAGGTTATAGATCTCATCAACCTCGGCATAGAGCGGGAAGCAGATATCATGTCTCATCACCTCAAAGTATGGAGTGCTGGTTAGGTGGGCGATATTCACCCGGCGCCCGGTATAAAAATTATCTACGCAGAGCACCTCATGCCCTTCGGTCAGCAACCTTTCACATAAGTGAGATCCGAGAAAACCAGCGCCACCTGTAACCAGAATACGTTTACCCGCTAGATTTTTCATGTGTTACCTCTCGCCATGTTAGATTTGACGGTCACCCTTGTTGAAATTCTCATATTCACCATTTTCTTTTCTCAGCGCCTCAATCTCCTGCTTGAGCATCTCGAATTCATTAAGCTTTCTTTGCAAAAAGGCATATGTTTGGGTCAGTCTTACGCTTATCCCTTTTGGGGTGAGGACATACGTGTACGCCATCTTGTTTTTTGAGTTCTTAAAGCGGGTTGCTTTTACATATCCCTTCTTAACAAGTGCGTTTACCAGGTAGTTTACCCTGCCAAGACTCAATCCCATCCTTCTTGACAGATCCCTCTGCGAAAGGGTCCCATCCTTTGCAAGTTCACGAAGGGTTTTAAACTGAGATTCGTCCATCTTAGAGTAGTTGAACGTTCTTCGTTTTATGTTCCAAGCTTAACGAAAAGGTGAGATTCGCTCATCATAAAAGGTTTTCTTTATCAGGTGTGTAGAACTTTGAACTATTTTTAGGCAGGCTACCGCCCGGTCCTGTCACAATGCAGGAAGACACAATAATAAACTAGTGCGTTCAGGCACTGAACTAATAATAATTGATTTTAAAATAAAAGGTCAAGAGGAAAATTGGTGAGGTAACACTTTCAGTCGCAGATTTTTTAAACTTTCTTTAAAGAAAATATTTCTATATTGAGTCTGGAATAGAGTGCTTCGAGGAGTATTATGGATCTTTCTTTAGCAGGAAGTGTCTTTTCGAAGATTCCGTAAAAGTCCTTGAAAGGTCCGTCTTTTATCAAGACCCTGTCTCCTTTTCTGAGATTTTCCGGTATCTCCCTAATGATGCCTCCTTCAAGCCTTTCCTTAATGGATTCTATGATCTCCGGCGGTACCTTCACCGGGTTTTCTTTCCCCACGATGTATTTCACTCCCCGAGTA
>DASPUA010000053.1:0-5139 GCA_035623135.1 Thermodesulfovibrionales bacterium
CAGGAAGCCCTGTCTCATGTGCAAGATCGAGGTGTTTCTTAAAAACATCCCTTTGCACGTCCCGGGGCGAATGGTCATAGTGGTAGTCGAGCCCTGTCTCTCCGATGGCGACCACTTTTTTCTCCTTTGTCCAGTCCCGTATCTGCGCATAGGTCTCATCACTAAAATCCTTTGCGTCATGGGGATGGATGCCCACAGAGGTATACACAGGATCATTATTGAGGGCGATGGCAATATTCTTGGTGTTGCTGTCAAAATCAGAGCCGATGGTAATGATGGACGTGATGCCCGCATCCCTTGCCCTGCGAATGACCGCATCATGCTCATCAAACATATCGAGATGGCAGTGGGTATCGATCATGCACCAAATTTCTTCAGTCTTCCGGAATTAGCAAGGGCCAACGGCATTATATGGATGGCGGGAAAGATGCCTAACTCACCCTTTACGCACTCCCTCTCAGAGAACGAGGCAGACAATCCTCCGAGCACATAACGCGATTTCAAGAGAAGCGGCACCGGGTGCCAGCTATGGCCCTTCATGCGTGCAGGAGTGGAATGGTCTCCGGTGATGATGAGAACATCCGGATTCAGGCGAAGGATTTTCGGGAGGAGCGTGTCAAACTCCTCAATCCTTGCCCTTTTCCCTTCGAAATTTCCATCCTCCCCAAAGGAATCTATTTTCTTCACATGCAGGAAGAAGAAGTCGTACTCAAGATATCTCTGTTCCAAAAACGCTATCTCATCTTCCACACCCCCCTCAAGGGCAGGGGTATCCATCCCCACTAACCGTGCGAGCCCCCTGTACATGGGATAGGTGGCTATGGCAAGGGCCTTTAATCCGAAGGTCTCGAGAAATGTGGGGATGTGGGGCATGCTCGAAAACCCCCTCGTAAGGATATAGTTGGCCCGCTCTTCGTGCTGGAGTATCTCGTGCGCCCTGTGTATCAACTGCTCCGCAGCCTTTGCCACGGTCTTCGCGTCCTCGGACAGTGCGCTCACCTCAAGAGGAGCCAGACCCTCCTTTTGAGGGTCTGTATCATTAATTAGTGCAGCATCCGGCCTCAGCGGTTCATGGAACCTCATAAGTACTGCAAAACGATGCTCCATACCAGGGGCAAATATCAGCTCAGCGTCGTCAACCTTTGGCAACTCTCTCTGGAGTCTTTCTGTGAGTTTCTCACTTATTTCTGTTGGCAGCCGGCCTGCCCTCCTATCTGTGATCACGCCGTCCTTGATGGTTGCATAGTTACACCGCATCGCAACATCGGTCTTCCTGACCTCAAGACCGAGGCCGAGGGCCTCCAATATCCCTCTGCCGATCTGGTATTCCAGGGGATCGTACCCAAAGAGACCGAAATGCCCCGGTCCGCTCCCAGGAGTTATTCCATATCCTACCGGAACATGCAACCCACAGGCAGACTCCCTGGCAAGTGCGTCAAGGTGCGGCGTGCTGGCTGCCTCGAGCTCAGTTCTGCCATTCACAGGGAGACCACCTAGTCCGTCAAGCACAACGAGTATGATCTTGGAATCGTTTCTCTGTACCAGTGGTTTTATAAGGTTCTGCATTACCTGTCTTTTCCCGGCAGCGTGCATACTAGTGGGTAATCTGGTCCACGGCCTTCACCAAATTTGCCTCGCTGATTTCGTTTATACCAACCAATTTCGTGACCTTTCCTGTTTTTGTATTTCTTATCACCACCGTAGGTGTCGCATTCACTTTGAACTCTGTCCTCACCCCTTCATAAAACTTGATCCCCTTGGTCGCATCCAGGAAACTGAGCTGTTTATATACCACATTCAATGGCGTGATTGCTCCCTTCACATCGTCCGGCGTGGGGTCCTTGGTCTTCTTTGTGAGACCGAGGAGTGCCTTTCTCAACTCCATATACTTGCTCTTTTCATAGGAAAGAAAGGAAAGGTTATAGGGGGTATAGTTCAATGTCTCGGGATGAATAGCCACATCCACGAAAAAGACCTTTGCCCTTTTTTCCAGAACTGGCACGGCCCTTTCTATTTCCTGTTCCGCTTTTTGGCATGCAGGGCAGAACCAATCGGTCATGATAAATACCTCCACAGAACTGTCCTGTTTTCCGAGGAATATCTTGGGGACGCTCTCTTCCGCATCTCCTTTTTCCATACCTCTGTAAGCCAGGAAGAAGCCCGCGGTAAACACCAACGCAATGGTAACGATCTTTTTCATTAATGGCATAATCATTATCCCCCTCAGGTTTACTCGTGCGATCATATTCTTTATCCCCTCAAAAGAGGTCACCAGGGTTACACAATATACCGTTGCCGCAACTCCCAGACAGAGAGGACACCATTTCTGAATCCTGAACTTCTGAATCAACAGAAATGCGACCTCTGCCCCGCTCGCACAAAACATCAACCACAGGAACAGGGGCTTCATGAACGCTTTCTTAACGCTGAACTCATAGAGTATGCCTGCAACGATGAAGAAGCCTATTCCCAATAACGGCATGGATATACCCAGAAGGGCGTACCTATGTGCTTCACTGCATGCTTCTGCCGCGCAGGCATTCAGTGCCGAGGCGACAGAGAGGATGAGCCCTGTCGCAAGACCTGCCCGTACCAATAGCCTCTCTGGTTTCATTGCCATAAGCTGTCCTTTGATAACATTATGAATATCCTGCTTCCCTGTTTTTATATTATAATTTAATTTCCATGGTGAATGATAGAGACACACAGGCTTCCGTGCATCCCTATCATTCCGGATTGCGATTTCTGTTATTATAAGAGGAATTCTTTAATCTGTGAGGAGAGAGATTTTTGAGCGTACTGGACTCCGTAGGCAATACGCCTCTTGTGAGACTTGACAGGATCAACCCAAACCCAAAGGTCAGACTCTTTGCAAAACTTGAGGGAGCGAACCCAGGGGGTTCGGTAAAGGACAGAATCGCCTACTACATGATAAAGGACGCGGAGGGGGAGGGCAAACTCACCCATGGCTCAGCCATCCTTGAACCCACCAGCGGCAATACCGGGATCGGACTCGCCATGGTTGGGGTCTCAAAGGGATACAGGGTCACTCTGGTCATGCCGGAGTGTGTGAGCGTCGAGAGGAGAAAGACCCTTGAGGCATTTGGTGCTGAACTCATTCTCAGTCCGGGTTGTGAGGGAACAGATGGCGCCATACGGATGGCACACAGGATTCATAATGAGGACAGGGGGAGATATTTTATGCCGGACCAGTTCAACAATCCCTCCAATGTCAAGGCCCATTATGAAACGACCGGCAGGGAGGTGTTCGAGCAGACCAGCGGCGAGATAAGCCACTTTATTGCTGGAATGGGAACCACAGGGACGTTGATGGGTTCAAGTACGCGTCTCAAAGAATATGACAGGGCAATCCAGATTATCGGTGTCGAACCCCTCATCGGTCACAAGATCCAGGGCCTTAAGAACATGAATGAGTCCATAGTTCCTGGTATCTATGACCCTTCAAGGCTCGACGAAAAACGAAATGTCTTGGATGATGATGCGTTCCAGACCGCGCGACGGCTTGCCATGGAAGAAGGTCTCTTTGTAGGCATGAGCAGTGGTGCTGCTATGTGGATTGCCCTTAGAAAGGCTGAAGAAATTGAGGACGGTGCAATCGTCGTGATACTCCCGGACAGGGGGGACCGCTATCTCAGCACCGCCCTTTTTGCCTCTGTGTGCGCCCACTGCCCGCCATAGGATAGACCTGGTGTAGACAGCTTTTTGACAAGAGCAAATTGTTCGTGGT
Source organism: Thermodesulfovibrionales bacterium (assembly GCA_035623135.1). GTDB lineage: Bacteria > Nitrospirota > Thermodesulfovibrionia > Thermodesulfovibrionales > UBA9159 > DASPUA01. The sequence continues at coordinate 3,749 of DASPUA010000053.1, forward strand.
AAAATAAAAAACTTTTCAGTAACGAGAGGTAATGAGGCTAACATATGTTCCGTTGCACTGCACTGACCGGTACCCTCTTGCTCATTTCTTGGTCCCTCCCCAATGGTATGCGAGCTGGTATATGAACTGGGGAAAATCAAAGAGACTTTTCAAAGGGGCCGTTAAGGTAATTCCTGGCGGCGTGAACAGCCCGGTGAGGGCATTCAAGGCTGTGGGAGGCGATCCCCTCTTTATCGCCCGTGCCAGGGGCTCGAAAATCTATGACGTGGACGGGAATGAGTATATCGACTACGTGCTCTCATGGGGTCCCATGATCGCAGGACATTCACACCCTTCGGTGATAAAAGCCCTTAAATCCGCCATAGAAAAAGGAACCAGCTTCGGAGCACCCTCTCCCCTTGAGGTCGAACTCGCCAGGAGCGTGCTCGCGGTGTATCCCTCAATGGAAAAGATACGCATGGTGAGTTCAGGGACAGAGGCGACCATGAGCGCCATCAGGGTGGCAAGGGGATACACAGGAAGGGATAAGATCGTCAAATTTGAAGGATGCTACCACGGCCACGCTGATGGTCTTCTTGTAAAGGCAGGTTCGGGCGCAATGACCTTTGGAGTCCCTGACAGTCCGGGTGTCCCCAAGTCCTATGCGCAAAACACGATCACCCTTCCCTTCAATGACATCGATGCATTTCGTGAACTTCTCAAGAGAGCAGGGCAATCCATTGCCTGTGTAATTGTTGAGCCGGTGGTCGGCAACATCGGGTGCGTATTGCCGAAACCGGGTTTCTTGGAAACACTGCGAAGCGAGACAAAAAAATACGGCACCGTCCTTATATTCGATGAGGTAATGACCGGCTTCCGGGTTTCCCATGGTGGCGCACAGGCATACTACGGGATAAAACCTGACATGACATGCCTCGGCAAGGTCATCGGCGGCGGCATGCCAGTAGGTGCATTTGGCGGCACAAGGGAGATTATGTCCAAGGTATCTCCCGAGGGGCCTGTGTATCAGGCCGGCACGCTCTCAGGAAACCCGATTGCCATGACTGCAGGCATCGAGACACTCAAGATTCTCTCTGCGAAGGGAACGTATGAAAAACTCGAAAAAACGATGGCGCATTTGGAAGAGGGACTGGGGGATGCGGCAAGAAAAGCAGCGGTGAAAACCAAATTCTACAGGGCAGGGACGATGTTCTGCACCTATTTCACCGAACAAGAGGTCATCGACTACGCCACCGCAAAGACCTCAGACACCGTGAAATTCGGACGGTTTTTCAGAGGCATGCTCAGGCGGGGGATCAACATTGCGCCTTCCCAGTTCGAGGCAGGGTTCATATCCCTGGCACACAGCAAGAAAGATATCGACAACACAATACAGGCAGCATACGAGGCGC
>DASPUA010000054.1:0-2699 GCA_035623135.1 Thermodesulfovibrionales bacterium
TACCTCTGAGAGGATCCTCTGCCGCTCCTTGGTGAACTTCAGGCCTTTCCTTGAGAGAAACTCCCTGAAAATCTCCTGTTCCATAAGACTATTTTAATGAAAATGAAAGGGAGGATTCAAATGTAAGTTTATATGTCGGGCCAATTTTTCAATTTTCAAATCTGCTATACTTTTCAAAATGAGAGGCAAAGAGATTTACGAGCGATTCGTCTGGTTTGATGAAAGAGTCCGGACAAAAGGATATCCTAATGCCACAAGACTTTCGAGAGAATTCGAAACGTCTCTCAAGACAGCGCAACGGGACATAGAATTCATGAGAGACAGACTCAACTGCCCTCTTGTGTATGACAAGAGCCGGAAGGGATACCATTATGAAAACGACACCTTCTCTCTTCCCCTGATACACCTTTCTTCAGGAGAACTTTCCTCCTTGCTTATCGCAAGGAGGATTTTGCAGGACATCAGCGGTGATTGCATTAGCGACGAGTTGTCCCAGGTGATTGAAAAGATCACCTCGGTCCTCAAAAGTCATGTGGCTAAGGCAGACGTAATCGACCATGCCTTCTCCCTGCAGCTTATCGAATATTCACCGGTTCCTGAAGATGTCTTTAAAAAAGTTCTGGAGGGATGCCTGAAACAGAAGACGCTCGCCTTCCGGTATCGCTCCCCCATGAATGATGATACCCAGGAAAGGGCTGTGGATCCTTATCACCTCTTTAATTACATGGGAACGTGGCATCTGATCGCCCATTGCCATATGAGAAAAAATCTCAGGGATTTCAACCTTTGCAGGATGAGTGATATAAAACTTCTCGATTCCTCTTTTACTGTGCGAAAGGGCTTCGATTTCGGGAAGTATTTCGGTTCGGCCTTCGGGCTTTATCAGGGCGGCAGCAAGAGACAGGTCACACTTCGTTTTTCCCCTTTGAAATCCCGCTGGGTCAAAGGGCAGATTTGGCACAAGGATCAGAAAGAAAAGGTGTTAAAGGATGGCTCCCTTGAGTTGACCTTCCCTGTTGCAAACTATTCAGAAATCATGATGGAGATACTGAGACACGGTTCTGAAGTGGAAGTAATCAAACCAAAAAGCCTCAGGGACCTTATAAAATCCGAAGCAAAACAGACCGTAAAAATCTACTAATCCTGTTTAGGCAAAGACATAGGACATGCCCTGGGGGATGTCACTCCTTATAATAAAATCAGGATGCAAATTCAACATAAGGAGGATGCAATGAGTGACAAAGTGCCGCCCAAATCAAGCACGAGCAAAGCCATCAAGAAACTCATCGGTAAGATCGTAAAGGCTGAGGCTAAACTGAAGACCTCCATTGGCACTAAGGACAGAAAGCAGCTGCTGAGAGAGCTTAAAGACCTTAAGGCCAGCCTGGCTTGGCAATACCTTGAAGCCGAAGAGTTTGTGAAGGCCAAGGAGATATACGACAAGCTACCCATGAGCACACATGCCACGGACATTTACTCCGGTAAGGCAAGGATACTTATCGAAACAAAGAAGTATGATGAAGCCCGGAAACTTCTTGAGGAAAGCCTTGTCAAATTCCCTGATTACGTTCCTCTTCTGAATACCCTCGGAATTCTTTATAACACGACCGGGGACTTTTACGAAGCCCTCAGGTATTTTGACCGAGCCCTCGCTATCGAACCCAAAAACAACCCGTGGTCTCTTCAAAACAAGTCTGGTACCCTTACAGCACTTGGGTACCATGAGGAAGCACATAAGATTCTGCTTAATCTCCTCAGAAGTGATCCGAAAAATTCTAATTATAATGCCGACCTTGCCTACTGTGAAGGGCAGCGCGGGAATTATTTGAAAGCCATAGAATATTGTAAGAAGGCACGAAAGAACGGATATGAGACAGCAGCACTTTACACATGGATGTGCAAGGCATATCACGTATTGGACCAGCCGCGAAAAATGTTAGCAGCGGCACGGGAAGGGATAAGAAAATTCCCGGGTCAGAATGCAGAACTTTATACGTTTCTCGGCATGGGCTACATGACACTTGAGCGGTACGAAGAGGCCAGAAAGGTATTGGAGCAGGGACTTGCGGTGGACCCGAAGGCTGTGGGCATTCCAGAATTGCTTGAAGTAATTAAGACGGGAAGTCACATGCAGAAGAAGGCTGGCAGGCGGATAGGGAGGCCAAAATAATACATTCAAACCTATGGCGCAACTGTTGAGAGGATTTTTCCCGAGTGAAAGGTTCTAAATTTTGTTAAAATTACAATCATTCGGGAATCTGCAAAAGGAGAGTATATGCCTGTTTATTCGCACAGCAAACTGCAAAGCTATGAGAACTGCCCCCAGAAGTATAAGTTCCAGTATATTGACCGAGTGGAACTTCCCGAAGGCGGAGAAGGGATAGAGGCATTCGTTGGAAGCAGGGTCCATGAGGTCCTTGAAAAACTTTATAAAGAGCTCATTCTTACCAAACTCAACAATCTCGAAGATCTGCTTGCCTATTATGAAAGCCAGTGGGACAAGAACTGGCATGATGATGTTGTTGTCAGAGAGGGGTTTACTCCAGAGCATTACCGAAATACTGGGAAAGATGCCATCGAGAGCTATTACAAACGCCATTATCCCTTTAAACAAGGTAAGACCCTTGCAACCGAGCAGTTGTTGACATTCAAGATCGACAACTACACCATCCGCGGGTTTGTGGACAGGCTGAGTTATT
>DASPUA010000055.1:0-5326 GCA_035623135.1 Thermodesulfovibrionales bacterium
TAGTCAGGGTTCTTTGACCCAGGAAGAACTTCGTTCTCCTGCCTTACCGATCTTATTCTCTTTATACCACATCTATCGGTAGGAGGAAGTAGTCCTGATTTCACACCTGGCTCATCGAAAAAAGGATTAATAACAGCAATCGTCACTGCGTGAGCTGATGCCTGGTTGCGAAAAAGCGTTTACAAAACCTACATAAAGAAATATTGTCTAGTACAGTGGAGAAGGGTTATTGTCTTGTGCGGATAGTGCAGAGAATCCCTTTCCAAGGTTTCAGGGCCATGCCGAAAAAAAGCAGCGGGTCAGCTGGTTGCTTCATGGAAGTACACCTCAGTATTCATGCGCATCACGCCCAAGGAGTTCCCCCGTCCACAATGCTGTGTTCTTCCCACATGAACCAGTTGCCGGAATCCGAAAGGAAGGAAAGGGTATTGGAAAATATGGTGTAATGTTCCTGCTCCTCTGAAAGGAGCCTTTCGAAAAAGGCTTTCTCTCTTGGCGAGTATTCCTTCTTTGAAAGCTTCTCATAGAACTCAACGCTCTCCTTCTCCATCTGCATGGCCATCTTCAGCGCTTCCATTTCGTCTGTTGTCGGCCTGATCCTTTCAAGGAGGGTATCACCGTCCCTTTCAAACACGGTCTTCATCTTTTTCATCGGGCTCGCCACATCACGGACCTTCAAATGAAGACCTTCGAGCACGCAATTGAGGTCTTCAAGGTGGTGTTTCTCATCCTCCATAATGGAAAGGAACATCTTTCTCCCGATGGGGTGTGTCGTCTTGAGCGCCGCTTCTTTGTAAAAGGCGATTGCATCGGTCTCTGTCTTGATTGCGATCTTGATGGCGTTCATCATGGCGCCTCCCTAAAGTAATCAGCTGTCAGTCATAAGCGCGAAACAGTTATGACACACCGCTTAGCACTGATGGCTGACCAGTTACAGGTTCAATTTCCCTGCGAGTTCTCTCACTGCTGCCACGGATTTTTCAAAATCCCTCTTTTCCTGTTCATTCAATGTCAGTTCTATGATCTTTTCTATACCTTCACTGCCCAGCAGGACGGGCACCCCGGTACAGACCCCCTGCGTATGGTATTCGCCGTTAAGATACGCGGCACACGGTAGCATTCTCTTCTTGTTAAAGATGATGGAGTTGACCATCTGGTGAGTTGCCGCAGCAGGCGCATAGTAGGCGCTCCCGGTCTTAAGCAGGGAAACGATTTCAGCCCCACCGTTCCTTGTCCTCTCCACCAGCGCGCTTATGCGCTCTTGGCTCAGAAGCGAAGGAAGGGAAACTCCCTTGACTGTGGTGAACCTGGGCATGGGAACCATCAGGTCTCCATGTCCCCCAAGCACAAGTGCTTCAACATCCTCAGGGGAGACCCCCATTTCCCACGCAACAAAGGTCCTGAACCGTGCGGAATCGAGGATTCCTCCCATGCCCACTACCCTGCGGGAGTCAAAGCCCGAGATCTTAAGACTGAGCTGGGTCATGACATCCATGGGGTTCGTAACGATGACAATTATAGCGTGTGGAGAGAGCCTCGAGGTGTTTTCCACCACGTCGGACACCACCTTTGCATTAGCGACAAGGAGGTCATCCCTGCTCATGCCAGGCTTTCTGGGGAATCCGGCAGTCACCACGATGATATCCGAATGGGCCGTGGGGGAATAATCATTGGTGCCAATGACGAATGATGATGATCCCCAGAGGGGACATGCCTCGGAAAGGTCAAGGGCCTTGCCTTGGGGGGTTCCTTCCGCAATATCATAGAGCACCACATCAGCACTGCCTTCTTGAACGATTATCTGTGCAAGGGATGCGCCCACATTGCCTGCACCAACTACCGTGACCTTCTTTTTCATTCGTCTCTCCTTGATTTAATGTGTGCCTTAATAAATTCCCTGTTGAGTTTGGCGATGAACTGCACCTTAATTCCCTTGGGACAGACCGAATGGCATTCGTAGTGGTTGCTGCAATTGCCGAAGCCCTCCTTCAGCATTGCCTCGGTCATCACACAGACCCGACGCGCAGCCTCCACCCTGCCCTGGGGAAGCATGGCAAGCTGGGTCACCTTTGCCGAAGTAAAGAGCATGGCAGAGCCGTTGGGGCATGCGGCCACGCATGCCCCGCATCCGATACATTCCGCAGCATCCATTGAGGTCTCGGCATCAGCCTTTGGTATGAGGATGGCATTAGCGTCCGGGATACCCCCGGTATGCACCGAGATGTAGCCGCCCGAATGCATCACGCGCTCCAGGGCGCTCCGGTCCACTATAAGGTCCTTTATCACCGGGAATGCCCTGGCACGCCAGGGTTCGATATAAATGGTATCGCCATTCTTGAAGTGCCTCATGTGGAGCTGACATACCGTGGTCTTCTCCACTGGTCCGTGGGCTACCCCGTTGATGACCTGTGAGCACATACCGCAGATTCCTTCCCTGCAGTCATGGTCAAAGGCAATGGGCTCCTGCCCCGCCTTGATCAGTCCTTCATTCACCACATCAAGCATCTCCAGAAACGACATATCAGGGCTTATATCCTTCGCTTCATGCTGCTCCAGTTTTCCAGGTTCTCCCGGTCCCTTCTGTCGCCATACATATAAGGCAAGGTCCATTATTTATAGCTCCTCGTGGAAAGCTTCACGTTCTCGAATACCAAGGGCTCCTTATGCAGCTCGGGCTCTTTGTCAACACCCTTGTATTGCCACGCTGCGACATAACAGAAGCGCTCATCATCCCTCAGGGCCTCGCCGTCAGGCATCTGGTACTCTATCCTGAAATGCCCGCCGCATGACTCCCTGCGGTGAAGGGCGTCCCTAGCCATGAGTTCCCCGAAGTCAAGGAAGTCCGCAACACGGCCTGCCTTCTCCAGTTCCTGGTTCAGCTCAGCACCACTGCCCGGGACCCTCACGTCTTCCCAGAACTCCGCACGAAGCTCGGGAATGCGCTCCAGGGCCTTGCCAAGGCTCTCTTCACTGCGCGCCATGCCTACGTCCTCCCACATGACTCTGCCCAATTCACGGTGGAGTTCGTTTACGGTCCTTCCGCCCTTCAGCGACAGAAGCCTTTTGGTGCGGCCCCCCACCTCTTGAAGGGATTTGCTGAATTCGGCGTGGTCGGTATTTACTTTCCCCGCTACTGTCTGGGCAAGATAATGAGCGATGGTGTAGGGGATGATGAAGTAGCCGTCTGCCAGACCCTGCATCAGCGCGCTCGCCCCAAGTCGGTTGGCCCCATGGTCAGAGAAGTTTGCCTCGCCAAGGACAAAGAGCCCTGGTATGGTGCTCTGCAGGTTATAGTCTACCCACAGGCCTCCCATCGTATAGTGGGGTGCAGGATAAATGCGCATGGGCTGTTGATAGGCGTTCTCGGCAGTGATCTGTTCATACATGTCAAAGAGGTTACCGTAACGCTCCCGTATCCTGTCCTGACCAAGCCGTGCAATGGCATCCCCAAAGTCGAGATATACCCCGCGACCACTCGCACCCACGCCGCGGCCCTCGTCGCACACTTCCTTGGCTGCACGGGACGCGATGTCCCTTGGCGCGAGATTGCCGTAGCTGGGGTACTTACGCTCAAGAAAATAGTCTCTCTCGAATTCAGGTATCTCCGCAGGTGCTCTCCTGTCCCCTTTTGTCCTGGGCACCCAGACCCTGCCATCATTCCTCAAGGACTCAGACATGAGGGTGAGCTTGGACTGGTGCTCCCCTGTCATTGGTATGCAGGTGGGGTGTATCTGTGTAAAACAGGGGTTCGCAAAGAACGCCCCTTTCTTGTAAGCCCGGTAGGTTGCGGTTACATTGGAGCCTCCTGCGTTGGTAGAGAGATAAAAGACGTTGGCATACCCTCCGGTGCAGAGACAGACTGCATCACCCGCGTAGCTTTGTATCTGTCCTGTGACCATGTCCCTTACAGTAATGCCCTTGGCCTCACCCCCCACTACAACCAGGTCAAGCATCTCGGTGCGGGGATGGAGCGTCACGCTGCCTGCCTTAATCTGACGGCAAAGGGCCGCATAAGCCCCCAGCAGCAGCTGCTGCCCTGTCTGACCCCGTGCGTAAAATGTACGGGAAACCTGTGCACCCCCAAAGGAGCGGTTCTCGAGATATCCCGCATAGTCACGGGCAAAGGGCACTCCCTGGGCCACGCACTGGTCTATGATTGAATTGCTCACCTCTGCCAGCCGGTAAACGTTGGCCTCCCTCGCCCTGAAATCCCCCCCTTTGATGGTGTCATGAAACAGCCTGGAAATGCTGTCGCCGTCATTGGGATAGTTTTTTGCTGCGTTGATGCCCCCCTGCGCAGCAATGCTGTGACCCCTGCGGGGAGAGTCCTGATAACAAAAGGCATCTACCTGATAGCCAAGCTCCCCAAGGGTTGCTGCAGCCGATGCCCCTGCCAGCCCCGTGCCCACAACGATGATCCGGTACTTCCGCTTGTTGGCAGGGTTCACAAGCTTCATCTCATGCCGGTGCTTCTCCCATTTCCCGGCAAGCGGACCTGATGGAGTCTTCCCGTCAAGTATCACACTATCTCCCCAGTATCCCTATCAGGATTATGAGCGGTATCGCGATGTACCCTGCATACAGCACCACAGCCGCCACCGTCCCTGTCTTTTCCATAACCGGCAATGTCCTGTCACTGCTCAGCCCCAGGCTCTGGAACAGACTCTGTATCCCGTGGCTGAGATGAAATGCCAGTGCGGTGAGGGCCCCCACATAGATCAATGAGACGAGCATCTTCTGAAAACTCCCCACTACCATGTGATACACATCAGGACGTCCCAGGACATCCGGATGCCTTAGTGCCGACAGCTCAGGGTCAGTCAACTGAAAGGTGAAGTGCAGCAAATGGTAGAGAAGAAACCCCCCAATGATGAGCCCTGTCCAGATCATACTCATGCCCCCAAAGGTGGCCTTCAGGTTCCTGTCCACTGCATAGCCCTGTGGCTTTGCCGCGTTGTTTTCGAGGCTCAGCTGAATGCCAAGAAAAACATGCAGACCCAATAACACTACCATCACTACCCTGTATCCCCACACAAGGGGGAACAGTGCATGTAGCTTTTCGGCATAGGCATTGATGCCCCCGGCACCCCAATAGATCGTGCTGTTGCCCACCAGATGCCCCACAACAAACAATACCATCAGAAGTCCGCTGACTGCCATTACCATCTTTCTGCCTACCATGCTCCTGAAAAATGACATGGTCTATCTCCTAAAGTACAAGCGGTTCCTTGCTCTTTTTGGCGTAGCCGAGACCCTTCAGTGCGTCCTCTATTTCTCCCAAAATCGAGGGATCATCAATAGTGGAAGGTATCTTGTATTCCTCGCC
>DASPUA010000056.1:0-7106 GCA_035623135.1 Thermodesulfovibrionales bacterium
TTACTATGACATGGGCAGATATGATGAGGCATTGAAAGCCCTTAAGGAACTTAATGAGCGCTTTCCCGATGAGGAGAGATTTGTTCCCCTCACGTATTACAAGATGGCGGTAATCAATCTCAGGAAGGGTGATAGGGAAGCTGCGCTTAAGCTTTTAAATACCCTGTCCAATTACAAATCCGCGTCATTTAAAGACCTTGCCCTTATAGAATCAGGGAGGATCTTTGAGTCAATGGGGCAGACCGGTGAGGCAGCACGAAAGTATGAGGAGATTACAAAAAACTTTCCGGGATCACCATTTGTGGAAGAGGCACGGACAAAACTTTCTGGAAAGAAAACGCCCGAAAAGTCGTAAGACTTCTAGGGTATACGACTTCTAGTCATTTACATAAGGCTGTTTCTTGCTTAACGAAGTAACGACAATCTTCTTGTTCGCCTTCTTCTTACCCTTAGATCCCCTGTTCTTTGCAGATTTTTTCCCCTCCCTATCGTCACGGTCGAAACAAAGTTTTTCTTTTGGGGGCAGGGAGATCGTTTTTCCTGCCTTGAGGGTTTTTAGGCCATTGCCGTCGTCATTGAGCTCCATGATAACAATGACAGGTATTCCCGTCTTGGTCGAAATGTTCTTAAGCGTATCACCCTTCTTTACGGTATACGTCGAAACAGAGAAGCGCTCTTCCTCAGGAATCCTTGAAAGGTTCGCGGTAAAGGTCTCTGTTTTACCATACGGTATCCTCAGCGCATAAGAGGACACATTCGCGGGAGTACTCCATCTCCTGATTTCGGGATTAAGCTCTCTGATCATGTCGAGTGAAGTTTCGGCACACTGTGCAGCAATATCCAGGTCAACGGGTCTGTCCAGAACCACTTCGTCATATTGGAGAGGGGGGTGGTAATTCACATCCGCAAAACCATACTCATGAGGGTTGGTTGCAATGAGTGTTGCTGCAATGAAGCGCGGCACATACTCTTTTGTTTCCTTTCTTATGAGCCGTGTGTTGAGCAGTGCCCAATAATTGTCGCTCTTTGTTCGGTTTAACGCCCTGAGGATTTTACCCTCTCCCGCATTGTACGCGGCCATAGCGAGATTCCATGAACCGAACATCTCGTAAAGATCCTTAAGATAATTTGCGGCTGCCTCGGTGGACTTCACCGGGTCTTTTCTCTCATCCCTCCACCAATCAATAGTGAGTCCGTAGTTTCTTGCAGTAGATGCAATGAACTGCCACGGGCCTACCGCCCTCGCTACAGAATATGCATTGGGATTAAATCCGCTCTCTATAAGAGGAAGAAAGGCGATATCCTCGGGTATATTCTTCGCCTTCAAGATCTCTTTCATCAATGTGAGGTATTTTCCCGACCTCTGCAAGTAAAGAGAAAATCTCTCCTTTATCTTCTCGGTAAAGAGCGATATATTTCTGTCGACTGCCTTTGTCGCCACCGGACTCGATACATATTGCGCGCCCACAGCGCTTTCTTTCTCCCCATAGGTCGGGGGTAGTTCCTTTTCCTGAGAAAGATTGCTTTGCGTCTCTCCTGCTGAGCCAGGTATGGTTCTATCGTCAGAAACTCTTTCAGAAGCAAAAAGATTGAGGGGAGCGAAAAGAAACAGGCATAGGAGGACAAGAGACGATACAATAGCCATACAGTATATTAATAACCGAAAAATAGTCTCTTGTCAAGAAAAATGCATTTCTTTACAAAATTTCTCATTAAATGTTAGATTTTCACATGCTTCGCTATGGTGAAAAAGCCATAAGAAAGGCAAAACTGGAGATATGGGATAATCCCTCTGCGGACAGGGATTACGATATCACCATCAGCTTTCCGGAATTTACCTGTCTCTGTCCCCGCTCAGGGTATCCTGATTTCGCCACCATTACCATTACCTATGTGCCTGACAAAAAGATTGTGGAACTCAAGGCGCTGAAACTCTTTTTAAATTCCTTCAGGAATGTCCACATGTCCCATGAAGAGGTTACTAACAGAATCTACTCGGAACTGGAGAAAGTATTAAGACCGCGGTTTCTTGAGGTCACAGGAGATTTCAATCCGAGGGGTAACGTAAAGACACTGGTGAGGGTCTGCTCAGAAAACCATGCCAGTCTCTGAGCTGCGCTCGAGGAAGGGACCCTTAACACGCGATGCTCTTTAAGTAACATTCCGATCGTTCACACAATTTTTCCCCTTACGGTCTGAAGTTCCTCTTTCGCATGTCGGGGAATTTCTTAAGCCTGCGATATCTTTTTGAGCTCCTTTTCGTCTTTGTGAACAGTTCCGAATTTCGGTCCGTATGTGGTAATATTCATATATGGTAAAGGATTTTATGCTCCACGGCATCATCGGCCCGGTGGATTTTTTCGTTTTTGTGGGAGGAGCAAATGCGGGAAGTACCTATTTTTATGAAGAGGATGGTGCGCGAATACGGTTTTTTTCCCGGGGCAATGAGCTCACCTTGGCCCCTGTTGGCGTTCATTACAAAGGTACGGGCGGAAGCTTCTGCGAATACATGTTCGGCGTCGAGAAACCTTTCAAAGACCTGATAAAAAAAGAGGTCCTGAACCGTCTCGTCATGTTCGGAGCCTTCCTTGACAAAGATGAGAGACTTGTATTCACCAATGACACCACCGGGTCAGAGTCTTTTCAGCGACTCTTTCTCCTCGGTCATGCCGTAAAAAACTACTATTTCTTCATATCCTCTGACGACAGGAATGAACCCAGGAAGAGGCAGCGGCATATTGTGAGATCCGTGGGTAAGTTCCTGAAAAGGACTAATCTCATTACCGAAGACAACGACGTAGATCTATTGAGTAGTTTGGCAAGAGAGTTAAGCGAGCCCCGTTCGACGGTGTTCATATTCAAGCTTGTCCACTCCGAGAATCTGAAATTCTATAGGGCCTTCCATACCGCCTATTCTCTCAAGAGGATGCTGACACCCGAGGAAGAGACGCGTCTTAACGGAATCGCCGCGAACTATCAGATTGACGACTACCAGCAGGAGAGAATGAAGATCGATAGCATGTACCGGCATCACGAAAACAGGAGCATTGTGGATGAATACAGGGATATCCTCCTTGATATTGCATATAAAGAGACGATCCAGAATTCGGAGAGTGCAAAGCTCCACCGGTTGCGTACCTTGAGCATACGGAATAATATACCCGGCATCCTTTTTGACACCCTCGATGAGTTCCTTCTCAAGGACAAGGATGTGCAGGCCATTGAGAAACCTGAGTATCTCAAGGAGTCCCGGGCCATTCTTGAGAATCTTTTTTTCAAGAGCGCTTCACTTAAGCGGCATATTATCAAAGAGGATATCGCACGACTGATCTGGGCAAAGCATATCTCGCACTCCCAGAGCGATATGGGGTTTGAACGCGTTCTCCTGGATATCGGAAAATCATGCGATGAATTTGCCCGCGAAAAAAATAATTTCAGTATCTTCGAAGAGCTCAGTTCCATCATCACCTACTTTGACCGGTATGACAATGTGCATTCATCTCTCAGCAGGATTGCATTTATGGAACATCTGGAGCTCTCGGAAGATTCCCTGAGAAGCCTCGTGGGCAACAAGAAAGAGTTTGATGCGCTGGACAAGAACCTCTTTAAAGAGATTTTCATCAGTGACCTCCTCTCAAACAGATACATCACAAGCTTCGGCAAGAAGAAGATCAAGGTACTGCATGAGCATATTGAAAAAGTCCTTAGGGGAGACGCTTCACTGAGGGATCTGATAGTGGCGCTGGAGGGTATTGCGGAAGAAGAGAGGATCTATAAATATGTGCGTACTGCACTGAAGGAGAGTATGCATGAGTTATATACGTCTCTGAACATAAAAAAGGAGATGATGAGAATACGCGGTGAAATTGAAGCCGAACTTGTCGGCCAGGGGACGAACCCGAAGCTGTACGAACAGCTGTTTAACAGGGTGCTGCTGGACCTCAAGAAAGAATCATACTACCTGAATCACCTCCTGCCCGCAATTACAAGAAACAAGGATATGGCACTCAGGGAGGACTTTCTCAAAAACAGCGGTCTCGACCGGTTCTATATCGAGGGTCTTGAAAAGGAGTCCCTCAAGGAAGACGAAATGGGTTCCCTTATTGTCGAATGGGAGAGGGAAGATAAGGAATTTTCCGGTACTGGAGGCGGCGAGCGGATTTGAACCGCTGCATAAAGGTTTTGCAGACCTCTCCCTTAGCCACTTGGGTACGCCGCCGTCAAGTGCTGTGATCAGTAAATAGCCTCAGTGAGCAATTCACTCAACCCCGAATGCTGACAGCCATTCACTCATCATACTTCACCCTTCTTTAATGGAGCGGGCGACGGGATTCGAACCCGCGACCCCAACCTTGGCAAGGTTGTGCTCTACCAGCTGAGCTACACCCGCAGTGTTTTTTATTCTTATCGCTTACTGTGATATAATGAGCGGATATAAAATACTAATGAAACATTGCGGGTTTTGTCAATATGCTTTATCCTTCCCGGGACGAATTTAAGGCCCTCTGTGCAAAGGGCAACCTTATTCCTGTGTACCGGGAAATCCTCGCTGACATGGATACCCCTGTTACTGCCTTTCTCAAACTGGGGGGAACACCTTCCTTTCTTCTGGAAAGTGTTGTGGGAGGTGAGAAATGGGCAAGGTACTCCTTCATCGGCTCAAGGCCCTCAAAGGTGATTGTGGCGTGGGGGAGGAGGGTCGAGATACGTGAGGAGGGCAAGCTTCCGATGGTGTTCGATTCAGACGATCCCCTGGATGTCCTGAAGAAAGAGGTCTCACGGTATGTCCCTGTGGAGGTGAGGGGAATCCCAAGGTTCTTTGGGGGGCTGGTTGGGTATATGGGTTACGATACGGTGAGATTTTTCGAAAGGATACCGGAGAAGTCGAGATATGGTCTTGGACTTCCTGATATGTTTTTTATGCTCACCGATACCATGCTCATTTTTGACAGCCTTCAACAGAAGATAAAGGTTGTCTCGAATGCGCATATTGCGGACAAAAATCCGGACGAGGCCTACCGTGAGGCTGAGCACAAGATTGGGGAGATCATCGAAAGGCTTAACAAGACAGCGGTCCCCGCTCCCTTAGCCTCAGTGGAAAACAAGCCTCAGGGGGATAAGGATGAGAAAAGAGGGGTGAATGGTTCATTCATCTCTTCTTTTGGTACCAAGGAGGCGTTCAAGGAGGCCGTTGCCATGGCAAAGGAATTTGTGATGGCGGGAGATGTGGTGCAGGTGGTGCTCTCCCAGAGATTTGAGAGGGAATCACTGGCGAACCCGTTTAACATATACAGGGCGCTCAGGGTGATAAATCCGTCACCCTATATGTATTACCTCGACACGGGAGGGGCAAGGATTGTTGGTTCATCCCCTGAGATCCTGGCGCGGCTGGAGGGAAGGACGGTTGTGCTGAGACCCATTGCAGGCACGAGGAAGCGCGGAGAGACAGATCCGGAGGATAAGGAACTGGAGAAGGAACTGAGAAAAGACCCTAAAGAGATTGCGGAGCACATTATGCTTGTTGACCTCGGCAGGAATGATGTGGGAAGGGTCTCCAGGACAGGCTCCGTAAGGGTGACGGAATTGATGTCAGTGGAAAGATATAGCCACGTCATGCATCTTGTCTCTCATGTGGAGGGCGAATTAAAGGATGGGCTTGATGCCTTTGATGTGCTCAGGGCGAGCTTCCCTGCGGGTACAGTGAGCGGTGCTCCCAAGGTGAGGTCAATGGAGATCATAGAAGAACTTGAGCCCACCAGGAGGGGCCCTTATGCAGGCGCAGTGGGCTATTTCAGCTATTCCGGAGATATGGACACCTGCATTACCATACGAACGCTCGTGATCAAAGATCAGAAGGTGTATGTCCAGTCAGGTGCAGGGATTGTTGCGGATTCGGACCCCGAGAGGGAGTATTGGGAGACGGTGAATAAGGCCATGGCGATGATGAAGGCAGTAGACATGGCAGAAAAGGACTTTGAATAGATGCTTTTAATGATCGATAATTATGACTCTTTCACCTACAACCTCGTCCAGTATCTCGGGGAGCTTGGAGAGGAGATCAGGGTATTCAGAAATGATGCGATCACCATACAGGAGATTCGTGGGCTGGGCCCAGAGAGAATCGTGATATCCCCCGGTCCCTGTACCCCTAATGAGGCAGGGATTTCTGTAGAGGTGATACGACAGTTTGGAGGGAAGATCCCCCTCCTCGGGGTATGTCTCGGTCATCAGTCCATCGGAGCAGCCTTTGGCGGGGAGATCATACGCGCACCCAGGCTCATGCACGGGAAGACCTCCACGATCCATCATGACGGCAGGACAATTTTTGAGGGACTTTCCAATCCCTTTGAGGCGACACGATATCACTCTCTTCTCATTCGGAGGGAGACCCTCCCCCAATGCCTCGAGATTACAGCATGGACAGACAGGGATGAGATCATGGGAGTACGACACCGAGAGTTCATTGTGGAGGGAGTCCAGTTTCATCCTGAATCAATTCTCACCACCGAGGGCAAGGCCCTGCTTGGAAATTTTCTGAAACTGGGGGGGAAAAAGTGATCAGAGAGGCAATTCACCTCCTTGTTCAGTCTATCCATCTCTCAGAGGCGGAGATGGCGGCGTGCATGAAGGAAATAATGGAGGGGAGGGCCACCGAAGCACAGGTGGCTGCATTTCTCACTGCCCTGCGTATTAAGGGCGAAACGGTGGAAGAAATTACGGGAGCAGCGAGGATTATGAGGGAAAAGGCGACGACCATAAAGGCCCCCGAGGGAGTCCTCGACACCTGTGGAACGGGCGGCGACATGTCCCATACGTTCAATATCTCCACCGCAGCAGCTGTGCTCACTGCTGCTGCTGGCGTCCCTGTAGCGAAACACGGAAATCGCTCCGTATCAAGCAAGTCCGGAAGCGCGGATGTGCTGGAGGCCCTCGGCGTGAGAATCGATCTTCCTCCTGACAAGGTCGAGCGGTCCCTCTACGAAACTGGGTTTGGTTTTCTCTTTGCCCCTCTTTTTCATCCTGCTATGAAATATGCCGTGGGACCAAGGAAGGACATAGGGATCAGGACCATTTTCAACATTCTCGGTCCCCTCACAAACCCTGCA
>DASPUA010000057.1:0-7603 GCA_035623135.1 Thermodesulfovibrionales bacterium
AGCGGTCTGAGCAATATGGCCTGATAGTGAAAGCGATCATACCGGGACATGGAGGAGCAACGAATGGCTAGACGATGGATGATGTGGTCTGTTCACCCGGAGGCAGAGATTCTACACAGGGTGAAATCTTAGATGATGACAGTGGATGACATTAAGAAATACCTGGTGACTGAACAGCTCCGTGACCAACGCTCAATTACGGTCCGCGCGATTCGGCCTGATGACAAGGAACTTCTCCGTGAGGCCTTCAAGGAATTGGACGAAGAGAGCATCTATACACGTTTCTTTGGGCCAAGAAAGGAGCTGACTGAAAAGGAGCTGGCTTGGGCAACGGAAGTAGACTTTATCCGGAACGTTGCTCTTGTCGTATGCATTCAGGAAGGTGACAGGGAGAAGGTTATCGGAGGCGGGCGCTATCTCGGCACCACAGGGTCGGGCCCCCCGGCCAGCGCTGAGGTCGCCTTTTTGGTGGAAGAGGATTATCATGGTCTTGGCATTGCATCGATGGTGCTGAAGCACCTGGCGTTGATTGGTCGGGAACAGGGTGTTTCCCGTTTTGAGGCCGAGGTGCTTCCCCAGAACAAGGCAATGCTTAGGGTGTTTCACCGGAGCGGTCTTCCTGTCACTACCGAGCCATCTGGCGATTCGATGCATGTCACTATTCTTTTGGAATAAAGAGAGGG
Source organism: Thermodesulfovibrionales bacterium (assembly GCA_035623135.1). GTDB lineage: Bacteria > Nitrospirota > Thermodesulfovibrionia > Thermodesulfovibrionales > UBA9159 > DASPUA01. The sequence continues at coordinate 684 of DASPUA010000057.1, forward strand.
AAAGTAAGACTTCCGGAGGAACACGAGGATGACCACGCAGGACCGGATTAAACCAGATATTACGCGCATTACGCTAGCAGTAGTGTTTATCGGTATCCTCGCGTCCGCAAGCATTTGGATACTGCGGCCCTTCATCACCTCGATTGTCTGGGCCACGATAATCGTTGTGGCGACGTGGCCGATTCTGCGCAAGATCGAGAAACGTTTTTCGGGACGGCGTGGGTTGGCAGTGGCAGTAATGACGGCTGCGCTTCTGCTTATTGTGTTCATACCACTGACGCTTGCCGTTCTTACTATCCTCGGAAATGTGGAGGACATTTCTGCGCGAATCAAGTCACTTGCTGCATTGGCCGTATCCCCTCCGCCCGAATGGCTCGAACGCGTTCCTCTGGTCGGCGGAAAGCTCTCTGCGAAGTGGCATGAGTTTGCCGCTCTCTCTCCCGAAGAACGTGCAGCCGTGGCAGCCCCTTACGCCCGGAAGGGCCTGCAGTGGTTGCTTGCTCAGGCAGGGGGTATTGCTGCCATGATGCTCCAGTTCCTGTTGACCGTGATCATCTCGGCGGTTATGTACGCCGGAGGCGAGAAAGGTGCTGCCGGGGTCCTCGCCTTTGCGAGACGCCTGGCTGGACAACGGGGGGAAGAGGTGACTGTCCTCGCGGAAAAAGCGATCAGAAGTGTTGCGCTCGGCATCGTTCTTACTGCTCTCATACAAACCGCGATAGCGGGAGCAGGGCTGGTCATCTCGGGTATGCCGGCAGCAGTGTTGCTGACTGCAGTGGTCTTTATGCTCTGTCTTGCGCAAATCGGACCTGCGTTGGTGGTGATTCCCTCGGTAATATGGCTCTACTGGAAGGGCGACCCCCTCTGGGCTACTGTACTGCTGATCTTTTCGATCATCGCGCTCACCATCGATAATTTCATCCGTCCAGTTCTCATTAGAAAGGGGGCTGATCTGCCGCTGATAATGATATTTGCCGGTGTGATCGGGGGCCTTATCGCCTTCGGCGTCATAGGTCTCTTTATCGGGCCGGTTGTGCTTGCCGTTACGTATACCCTCCTAAAGGCATGGGTGTCAGGAACCGACCTGGAGGATAGGTCGGACTCTCACGAACCTTCATGAGCCCTGTGGTAAAGGAGAAGGGTGAATCGTGAGGCTTCCTCTGCATAAGACAAAAATCGTGTGCACCATCGGACCAGCTTCTGAATCGATCGAGGTCATGGAAAAGATGATGCATTCGGGAATGAACATTGCGCGGCTCAATTTCTCGCACGGTGATTTTGAAAGCCACCGCACTGTAGTCAGGAATCTGAGGTCAGCGGCCCGTGCTGTTGGAAAGGGTAGCCATCATGACTGACCTTTCCGCCCCCAAGATGAGGATAGGTCAACTCGCTCAGGAGCCTGTGGAACTGAAGCCTGGCGACATCTTTGCACTGACTATCGACGACATCGTCGGTGACCTCAATGTCGAGGTTCCGATAGAACGTATAACGATTATTCAGAAGGATCTCATGAAACAGCCAAACCGGCGGGCGAAGCCGGTCATTACGGCGACTCAGGTGCTCGAGTCCATGACCGAGAACAGACGGCCGATATGATCGCGAGGGTGTGAGTATGGGGAAAATCGTTCTTCCCTAGGCATGGCAGAGGGGGCAGGGAAGGCATCTTAACGGTAGGACGCTGCTATTATTGACATGCGCCATCATATCAAGTAGTGCTTAAAGGGAGAAGAATGGCAGTAAGCAATCCATCGGGTCGAGGCGAAAGGCTTGCAATGACCGGAATGAAAAAGTAAAAGGCTATTCCGTTCGGACATAATAAGACCGCCTTCAAAAACTGGCGGATAAAGGAGGTTTACAAATGGCTTGTGAGATCATCAAGATTACAGATTCGGTCGTCCACGTCCGTATCCGCGATGTCATGAACGGAGCGGACCAGAAGATGCTGGAGTCCGTTGCAGTAAAATTAATTGAAGAAGGCAAGAAGGTAAGGCTCCTCGCGGTTATGGAAAACTTCAAGGGATGGGAGAAGGGAGGAGCCGGGGGCGACCTTGGTTTTATGCTGGAGCATTATGATGATATCGTCAAGATGGCGATAGTGGGTGACGAGCGGTGGAAGGAAGAGACATTCCTTTACGTGGGAAAAGGGTTGAGGAGCACAGAGATTGAGTTCTTCCCCACATCTGCGTTGAAGAAGGCCGAGGAATGGCTGAAGGCATAAGCGGCGTGAAGGTTTTTTTAGCTTTATTTGTACCTCACCCACAGTCGCTATTGTCTGAACATCTCACGTTCCTTTTGTTGACATCGTCTCTTACTTGTGATAAATAAAAGGAAGCATAAAGTGTTAGAAGAGCTAACCCTTCTACCCATTATAGGAGGAATAATAAAGGAGGTTTCATGAAGCGAGGAAGAGTTTTTACCCATGCAGTGCTTTGGTTGCTCGTGGTTGTTATGGTATTGCCGCCATGGGCCTTTGCTCAGGATACCGGAGGAGCGCCTCCTGCGGTGTTTTCAAATGAGCAGCTTGAACAGATACTGGCGCCCATCGCGCTTTATCCCGATGATTTAATTGCCCAGATCCTGATGGCTTCGACCTATCCGATAGAGATCGTGCAGGCCGACCGCTGGGTGAAGCAGAACAAGGACCTCAAGGGTGATGCCCTTACCAATGCACTTGAGAAACAGGATTGGGACCCCAGCGTGAAGTCCCTGGTGAACTTCTCCCAGGTGCTTTCGATGATGAGCGAGAAGCTTGACTGGACCCAGAAACTGGGAGATGCGTTCCTTGGACAGGAGAAGGAAGTCATGGACACTGTCCAGGTCCTCCGCAGGAGGGCGAAGGATGCAGGCAACCTGAACACTACACCGGAGCAAAAGGTGGTCGTGGAGAAAGAGACCATCATCATCCAGCCGGCCAATCCGGAGGTCGTCTATGTGCCCACCTACAATCCGACAGTGGTGTACGGTGCGTGGCCGTACCCTGCATATCCTCCTTATTATTACTATCCGCCGGGATATGTTCCGGGAGCAGCACTCTTTTCTTTTGGAGTAGGACTTGCACTCGGCGCTGCCTGGGGCTATGCCTGGGGAGGATGCAACTGGCACGGCGGTGATGTGAATGTGAACTATAACCGGAATACCAACATAAACAATAAAATCGACCGCGGCAGATATGCCCAGCAGTTACCATCAAGAGGTCAGGGAAAGTGGCAACACAACCCCGATCACCGCAAGGGAGCTGCCTACCGTGACTCTAAGACCGCAAGGCAGTTCGGACAATCATCTTCACGGCCGACGGCTTCGACCCGCGAGGCCCGCGGTTTTGGCGAGAGTCGCGGCGCTGGCGCCCAGACGAGGGACCTTGGTGGCGCAAGAGGAGCCGGGCAAGCCGGTGGCCGTCAGAGCGCCTTCAGCGGTGCAGGCAACGGTGGTTTTGAGCGCTCGGCAAGTCAGCGTGGCCAGGCCAGCCGCAGTGGGAGCTTCGGCGGGGGCGGCTCGCGCGGTGGCGGTGGATTTAGCGGTGGCTCACGCGGAGGCGGTGGGGGAGGACGTAGGTAAGATGGGACCTATAAGAAATTCCAGATCTTGCCGCGATACTACATGGAGGAAAAGAACATGAGATTAATGGGATTGCATAAAAATAGATTTTTGTTTTTTGGAATGGCTTTTGTGTTGACCTGCATGGCAGTGGTGTTTTTCTCGGCGCCTGTTTCGGCTGCTGCCAAGGGAAAGCAAAAGACCTTTGCTACACCGGAGGATGCAGTGAATGCCCTTGTGGAAGCAGTCAAAGCCAATAACACAAAGGAGCTTCTTGCCATTTTCGGGCCAGGATCAGAATCGCTCGTTTCCTCAGGCGATAACGTGAGAGACAAGGCGGGAAGGGAGCGCTTTGTCAAGCACTTTGAGGAAAAGAACAGTCTTGAAAAACAGGGAGATGATAAAGTGGTGATCCAAGTGGGAAACGATGATTTTCCCCTCCCCATTCCCATCGTAAAAAAGGGTACGACATGGTACTTTGACACAAAGGCAGGGAAAGAAGAGGTATTAAACCGGAGGATAGGCAGGGACGAACTTAAGGTGCTTGATTCACTTTATGCGTTTGTTGACGCGCAGCGCGAATATGCGTCTAAGGACCGCGATGGTAACGGAAAGATGGAGTTCGCCCAGAAGTTCATGAGCAGCAAGGGCAAGCATGACGGTCTTTACTGGGATACAAAGGAAGGGGAAGAGGACAGCCCCCTGGGCCCTTTTGTTGCCATGGCATCAGCCAAGGGGTACACGGTGAAAGGGAGGAGCGAAAAGCCCATACCTTTTGAGGGGTACTATTTCAGGATACTCAAGGCACAAGGCCCTCATGCAACGGGAGGGGCATATGACTATGTGGTGAAAGGGAATATGATACTCGGGTTCGCCTTTGTTGCATACCCCGCGAAATATGGCTCTTCAGGAATCATGACCTTTATCGTGAACCAGGAAGGGGTAATCCATCAGAAAAACCTGGGGAAAAATACCGCGAACGTGGCAAAGGCCATGAAGAGGTATGACCCCGACGAAACCTGGAAAAAGGTGGAAGAGACACAGAAGTGAGTTCATAAGGAGCTGTTCTATATAATTAGTGGAGGTCAATATGAAAAGAAGCGCATTTGCAGCATTTATGGTATTGCTGGGCCTGTCACTTTTCCCGGTCGTGTTGTGTGCTCAGACGCAGGCTGACGAAGAGGAACTGGTGAAGTCCCTTCTTCAGACAGGAAAGAAGGCGATTATCGCTGACAACATGGGCTTCACGGAGGACGAGAGCAAGGCCTTCTGGCCGGTCTATGATGAGTTTCAGCAGCTCAAGCAGAAGCTGAACGAAAGGACGATCAAGATCATCAAGGATTACATGGACAGCTATGAGACCATCACAAATGAAAAGGCAGAGGCCCTCCTCAAGGAGTACCTGGCCATAGAGAAGGAAAGGACAGACCTCAAGTCATCATTCCTTCCAAAGTTCACCAAGGTTCTGCCGGCCAAGAAAGTCGCGCGGTACTACCAGATCGAGAACAAACTCGATGCTATCGTTAAGTACGAATTCGCCAAAGAGGTGCCGCTCGTCAAGTAGCTGATTAGTGATACGCAAGAATTACAGACAGAGCCTGGAGGATTTATCTATGAAAACATATGTACTGCCGTTGGTAGTCGCACTCTGTTTCATCTTCGGGCCGACCTCCTTAAATGCAGTGGATGAGCCCCAGAAGGAACAGGGGACGACCATGCAATCCGCGAGAGAAGGCGCCACCCAGGAGGGCACGAAGAAGGACCCTAAGAAGGAGGAAAAACGGCGTGCCATTTTGAGCATGAGGGACAGGACACTTGCGGATTTGTATAAGACAAATCCTGAAGCGAAAGAAGATATTGAGCGTGCTATCGGCTACGCGGTCTTTGACGTCACAGGTATCAACGTGATCCTGTTTGTGGGTGTCAAAGGCCAAGGCGTTGCTGTGGAGAACGCATCCAACAAGGTGACCTACATGGACATGGTCAGGGCCGGCAGTGGTCCTGGTATCGGCTACAAAGACTACCGCATGGTACTTGTCTTCAAGAGCAAGGGTGTTTTTGAGAAGTTCACTACGCTTGGTATGGATGCAGGGGCATCGGCTGATGCAACGATGAAGCTGGGCGCGCAAGGCAAGGAGGCCGCGTATGCCAAATCGTTTAACCCTGATGTGAAGGTATACCAGATCACCGACAAGGGCCTCCTGTTGCAAGCCAACTGGGGTGGGACGAAGTTTCTGAAAGACAAAGACCTGAACCAGTAGGACAGCAAGTATCACAGTGACAAAGTCTGACGTAAACATCCGATCTGCTGAGGAGGCATCTATGAAGAGAGTTAAATTCTCGATCTTTGTTTTTATCTCGGTCTTGATAGCGTTTGTTGTTCCGACAATGTGCGTATCTGACATGCAGTCAGGCGAAGGTTCGGCTCAGGCGTCTCCCGCAGCACCCTTTCTCGCAGACCTCCATAAGGAAAAAAAGCTCGACTGTTCAGCATGCCATGGCAAGAAAACCACAGTTGACGATAACGAGACCATTGTGAACAAGAAATGCATCGAGTGCCACGGTTCACTCGATAAGCTGGCCATTGACCAGAAACCGTCTGAAGAGGATCAACCTTCAGGCAGTGGAGAGGAAGGGGTCAATCCCCACAAATCGCATCTTGGGAAGATCAATTGCACGACCTGCCACCATGGTCATACCGCTTCGTGGACCTATTGTCTAAGTTGCCACTCCTTTGAGATGAAGATTCCGGCAGGAGCTGTGGCAGCCGAATTGCCGCGCGCAAAAGAGAGCACTCCGGTCACGAAGATTCCAAAAGACATCAAGACACAAAAGACAGATGTGGTTGTGATTGGCGCAGGCGCTGCAGGGTTCACCGCTGCAATAACAGGGCACGATAAGGGCGCAAAAGTGATCCTGCTCGAAAAACAGCCTATCACAGGCGGGAACAGCATGCTTGCTGCCGGAGGGATGAATGCCGCTGAGACCTCTTTTCAGAAAGCAAAAGGAATTAAAGACTCTGTTGACCTTATGTACGAGGACACCATGAAAGGTGGGAAGAACCTCAATGACCCTGAACTCGTGAAGGTGCTTGCCAAGAACTCAGCAGGTTCAGTGGAATGGCTCACAAAGCTCGGTGCTGATCTCAGCGATGTGGGCAGGATGGGTGGAGCGAGCGTGAACAGGACACATCGGCCCAGCGGAGGCTCTGCTGTCGGCGCGCATCTCATCGAGGTCTTGCGAAAAAATGCTGAGCAGCGGAAGATTGATGTTAGGGTGAACAGCAAAGTAGTAAAGATTCTTGAGGACAAGAAAGGGCGCGTGATCGGTGTCCTTGTGGAGGGTAAGCACAGCGGGCTTTACAGGATTCTTGCAAAGGCGGTTGT
>DASPUA010000058.1:0-2749 GCA_035623135.1 Thermodesulfovibrionales bacterium
TCCTGGAAAGAGAGATTATTGAACCGGTGAAGGCCCCTGCTGTCAAGGCAGAAACAGTGGCCATCCCAGTTGTTCACCGGGAGAAGTCCCTGGCAAGGTTCTTTGTCCCTGTTGCCTTGTGCGTTGCCCTTATCATCTCGTTGATTGCAGCGGTCTTGCAGATGAGTGGGACTCTGGAGAGTTCTTCCCTCTTCTGGAAGGGCGAGTCATTGAGCAGGCTAAGAACTGTGGGGACTATCCAGGAACTGAGATTCATGGCTGAGGTCTATAAATATGAAAATGGCTCCTACCCATTGCAGATAAATCAGATTGGCGATACGAGAGATTCCTGGGGAAGACCCTTTGTATACAGCATCGAAAGTGGAAATCTGGTGATTCTGAGCGCAGGCCCTGACGGAAAGGCGGGTACCGCAGACGACCTGTATTAATCCCTTGGATTCAAGGTGAGGCTAAGGTCGAGTCTGAGGACGGGCAAGCGGGTTTTTATTTAGGAGAAGATGGGTAAGAAAGCGGTAGTGTTGTTAAGCGGGGGGATTGACTCATCAACCGCTCTGGCGTTCTCCCTGACTGAGGGCCACGAGGTCTATGCGCTCAGCTTCGACTATGGGCAGAGGCATCACAGGGAGTTGGAGTCAGCGAAGAGGGTGGCAGAAAGTTTAGGTGTCACAAGGCACCTCATGATAAGGGTTGACCTCAGGGGAATAGGCGGGTCTGCCCTTACCTCAGAGATGGAGGTACCGAAATCAACGGCTGGCAAGGAAGCAGATATCTTATCCACGCTTCCCAGTCCCCAATCTCCAATCCCTGTAACCTATGTCCCTGCACGCAACACCATATTTCTTTCTTTTGGATTGGCATGGGCAGAGGTGTTAGAGGCAGAGGACATAGTTATTGGTGCGAATGCGGTTGACTACAGTGGCTATCCGGATTGCCGTCCCGCTTATCTGAAGGCCTTTGAAGATATGGCAAATCTTGCCACAAAAGTGTCTGTTGAAGGGAAGCTCAGGTTCAGGATAAGGGCACCGCTCCTTTTTCTGACAAAAAAAGAGATAATAAAAAAAGGTACGGATCTTGGGCTGGATTATTCCCTCACGTGGAGCTGCTATGATCCGCAGCCTGAAAGGGTTCGAAGCGAGAAAGAGTTCCGCACTTTTTATGTTCCCTGCGGAAAATGTGACAGCTGTATCTTTAGGGCAAAAGGTTTTTCAGAGGCAGGGATACAGGACCCCCTCCTGCAGCCTCGAAAATAGGAACCCAAAGGAAAAAATTAGGGGTTGTCTCTCAAGAAAATTGAACCTGCTTATATGTTCTTGCCGCCATTGTTTAGCATATTCGAATCTAGTTGACATGCCCTTTTGACTCCACTATACTTGTAGCAATGTGTAACTATTGGAGGTGAAAATATGGAAGAGAAGAAAAAGCGAATGGCAATTATTGCATCAAAGGGGACCCTTGACATGGCATATCCGCCGTTGATCCTTGCATCCACTGCAGTGGCTATGGATGTGGAGGTGGAGATATTTTTTACGCTCTATGGTGTAGATATCGTGAACAAGAAGAAATACCAGTCTCTTCAGGTTGCCCCCATCGCAAACCCTGCGATGCCCTCCCCGGTCCCTTTTCCGAACATTCTCGGTATGCTGCCTGGAATGACGCCCATGGCTACGATGATGATGAAGAGTATGATCAAGAAAATCAACTGGCCTTCTGTACCAGAACTCCTGCACGTCTGCCTTGAGTCAGGGGTAAAGATGATTGCGTGTACTCCGACTCTGGAGATGACTGGGCTGTCTAAGGAAGACCTGGTCGAGGGGGTTGAGGTGGCAGGAGCTGCTGAGTTCCTGGATTTTGCGCTTGATGCAAATATAAGTCTGTTCATTTAGTTCGTCGCATCTTGGTTGACGGTATGCGAGAAGAAAGAGAGGTGAAATACTATGGACAAGTCAAAAGCAAACCTGACTGCTGACCTGAAGGGGCTTGCGTGTCCCATGCCTGTGCTGAAAACAAAGAAGGCCTTGGATTCCCTGCAGCCCGGGCAGGTTCTTCTTGTTGAGGTAACGGACAAAGGGTCGAAGGCAGATATCCCCGCCATGCTCAAGAGAACAGGGAATGAACTGCTTGAGATGGATGAAAAAGACAATGTCTTCAGTTTTCTGATCAAGAAAGTGAAGTAGGCAAATAAGGAGGCGATGCTTTGTCAGATTCGGGGTGAACACTCGTTGATATGGTGAATGCCAATCTCAAGCAAAGTGGCCATTCGCAGAGAGGAGGTGGGGGGAGAATCGACTGAGAAGAGAGGACTTAAGGGGGCAAGCAGTATGAAATCAATGAAAAAAAGGAGGTAGTAATGCGAAAATTGTTTTTGATTCTTCTGGTGTTAGCGATGGTCGCAGTCGTGGCGCCTCCGGCCATGGCGACAAACGGTGACAATCTTATCGGTATCGGCCCCATTTCGAGGGGTATGGGAGGGGTGGGTATTGCTGCTCCTCAGGATGCCATCAGTGCGGTTTTTGCCAACCCGGCAGGCATGTGTTTTGGCCCTTACTGTCCTGGGTCTGAAGTGAATTTTGCGGGAACCCTGTTCATGCCCAACGTGTCCGCCTCGGTGACGACCGCAGGCCAGAGCGTAAGTGCTGATAGTGACAAGAAGGTGTATGCCATACCTGCCATCGGTTTGTCGGTCCCGATCACGACTGACTGGAGATTCGGACTTTCCGCATATGGCGTATCAGGCCTCGGCGTTGACTAC
>DASPUA010000059.1:0-3762 GCA_035623135.1 Thermodesulfovibrionales bacterium
GGCTTTTATAGGAAGACGAACCATGCCGGAGGCATAGAGGGTGGCATGACCAACGGGATGCCTCTCATCGTCAGTGCAGGGATGAAGCCCATACCCACATTGCGCAAACCGCTCAGTTCCGCCGATATTATCTCCAAGGAACCTTTTGAGGCAGCCTACGAGCGTTCGGATGTGTGTGCTGTGCCTGCGGCCTCTGTCGTGGGAGAGGCAATGACAGCGCTGGTGATTGCGGATGTATTTCTCGAAAAATTTGGCTGCGACAGCATGGAAGAGGTCACAGAAAACTACAGAGCCTATCTGGAGTATGTGAAGAAGTTTTGATCGCTTTCCATCCTTCAGGTGAACGTCCATCCAGTGAGGGAATTAAGGGTATATTCAAATGAAAAACATTGTGCTTACAGGATTCATGGGAGTGGGGAAGACAGAGGTTGGCAGAGAACTCTCCACGATTCTGGGCTGGAAAGTGATTGATGTGGATGACGAGATCGTGAAGTCACGGAAAATGAGCATCAATGAGATATTCAGCAGGTTCGGCGAACCTGCATTTAGGGATATGGAAACAGACATGATAAGAAAAGTCTCCCAAAAAAAGAATGTGATCATCTCTACCGGAGGCGGTGTGGTACTCAAGCAGGAAAATATGGAACTCCTCAAAACGCGTGGAGTGGTGGTGTGCCTCACTGCCCGGCCCGAAACGATTCTCAAGAGGACTGGCAGGAACCGTGAAAGGCCTTTGCTTCAGGTGGAAGACCCCCTCCAGAGGATCCACGATTTGCTGGAATTGAGGAGGCCTTGTTATGAGAAGGCCGACATCACGATCGACACAGAGGGGAAGAGCCCCATTGGTATCGCAGGCGAGATATTGGAGAGAATGGGGTGGAAGCGATAAGAGTAGAATTGGGAGAGAGGAGCTACGAAATATGCATAGGCCCCGGCATCCTTCCCCTGTTGGGAGAACGGCTGCGTGAGTTTCATTTTAGCCGTATTGCCCTGGTGAGCAATCCCACTGCATATGCGCTTTACGGGGACACCCTTTTGGATTCCCTGAGAAAGGCAGGAATTGACGCAGCGGTGGTGACCATCCCTGACGGTGAGGAATACAAGGAACTCCTCTGGGCATACCATATCTACGGGGAACTCTTGAAGTACAGGCTGGACAGGGCGTCTGCCCTCATTGCCCTGGGGGGAGGTGTGATCGGAGATATTACCGGATTTGTCGCTTCCACCTACATGAGGGGCATTTCCCTTGTTCAGGTGCCCACAACCCTCCTTGCCCAGGTGGACAGCTCTGTGGGCGGCAAGACAGGCGTGAATCACCCTGAGGGAAAAAATATGATAGGCACGTTCCATCAGCCGAGGCTTGTGTGGGCCGATGTGAATACACTCAAGACGTTGCCAAGGCGAGAGTTCCTTGCAGGTATGGCCGAGGTGATCAAGTACGGCGTGATATGGGATAAAACATTTTTTGAGTTCCTTGAAAAGAACAGGGAAAAGATCCTGGGTCTGGACAGCGGGGCAATGCAGTTTATCATCAGCCGCTCCTGCGAGATCAAGGCTGAGGTAGTCTCCAGGGATGAACGGGAAGGGGGGCTGAGGGCGATCCTGAACTACGGCCACACCATCGGCCATGCACTTGAGACCGCGACCGGGTATACCATGCATCTCCATGGTGAAGCGGTGGCCATAGGTATGTATTGTGAAGCGCTGCTCTCTTGTCTGCTGGGCCTGATGGACAGAAAGGAGACCGAAAGGATCGGCTCGCTCATTGATGCATATGGACTCCCCTCAAGAATGCCCTCAGGCATTGATGAACAGAGGATTGTCTCCTCAATGCAGCTTGATAAAAAGGCTGTGGCAGGGGAGCTGAAGTTTGTCCTCCCTGAGAAGATAGGCTCTGTTGTAGTCAAGGGCGTAAGGGACTCGGAAAAGGTCCTGGAGTCCATGCGGTCTCATAAATGATACCACGACTTGTGGCCGATATATTGGCAGGCAAATCACTCTCCCCAAAGGATGCGTTCTCCCTTGTTTCTGTTGAAGGAGCAGGACTCTTCGGGCTCTTTTCCGCTGCCAGTGAGATACGTGAGAAATTCAGAAAAAACAAGGTTGATCTCTGCTCCATCATAAACGCAAAATCAGGCGCGTGTTCCGAGGACTGCTCCTACTGTGCGCAATCATCCAAGAGCAAGGCCGAAATCCCTGTCCATCCCCTCCTGAAAGAAAATGAAATAATGCAAAAGGCCATTGAGGCAAGAGAGGCAGGGGTAAGGAGGTTTTGCATTGTAACGAGCGGGAAAAAGGCGGGACAAAAGGAACTTCAAGAAATAGCATCCATGGTCGGAAAGATAAGAGATCTCGGTCTGCTTCCCTGCGCAACGCTCGGATTTTTGGAAAAAGATGAGCTGTCAATGCTGAAGGACAGCGGACTAGTGCGATACCATCATAACCTGGAAACATCAGAAAGGTTTTTCCCCCGGATATGCTCCACCCACACCTATGGAGATAAAATTAGGACCATTGAGGCGGCTAATGCAGTGGGCCTCTCTGTCTGTTCAGGCGGCATATTCGGTCTTGGCGAATCATGGCAGGACAGAATAGATATGGCCTTTAGCCTGAGGCAACTGGATGTGGATTCTGTGCCTGTGAATTTTCTCATTCCCGTGCATGGGACGCCCATGGGAAATACGGCACCTTTGCACCCCTTTGAGGCATTGAAGATCATAAGTCTTTATCGCTTCATGCTTCCTGATAAGGCGGTGAGGGTTTGCGGAGGAAGACGGCAGGTTCTGGGGGAATTCAATTCCATGGTGTTCATGGCAGGGGCTGACGCCCTGCTCACTGGCAATTACCTCACGACCACAGGTACGAGCTACGAGGATGACCTGAGGCTTATCAGACAGTATAGGCTTGAGGTGGGAGGGACTTAAATGAGCTGAGCGATTTGTCGCATTCTCACTTTTTTGATGTGAAGTAAATGTCGTTCATACAGCCTTTGCATACGCTCTTACTTCTTGGTTTAGTCTTTCACCGAGTTCTTCAGCAGTGACATCCAAATCATATTGTGATTGCAGGCCAAGCCAGAACTCAGCAGATGTTCCAAAGAACTTTGCGAGCCTTAGGGCTGTATCGGCAGTAATCCCCCGCTTGCCGAGAACAATCTCGTTAATTCTGCGCGGTGCCACGCCAATGTTCAGAGCCAGCCTGTTTTGGCTTATGCCGATCGGCTTGAGAAATTCTTCTAGAAGAACTTCGCCAGGATGTATAGGATGTAACTTCTTTTTCATAACCCTCCTCTCTAATGATAGTCGGTTATTTCAACATCATATGCGTCACCTTCTTGCCAGGTGAAACATATGCGCCATTGGTCATTGATCCTAATGCTATATTGACCTGCGCGATCGCCTCTTAGTTTTTCTAACCTATTCGCAGGTGGTATTTTCAAATCGTTAAGATTCTTGGCATTATTTATCATGCGCAGTTTTCTCAATGAAACTTGCTGAATATCTCGGGGCAATTTACCCGACCCCTCCCGGCCATAGACCTTCTCCGTTTCACTGTTCTTGAATGATTTTATCACGTATATAGGATATAACGGACAGCGTTAAACGTCAAGAGTTATATTGCAGGGCGAATTGACTCATAAAAAATGTTACCTGGCGAAAAGACTGGGAAGAACGTTGACTCATAATAGATGTTACCGACGAAAGTGCCCTGAAAGGAGGGGCTATTATGAGTCCATTTTCGAGGAGGGAATATCTTGAGGCG
>DASPUA010000060.1:0-14839 GCA_035623135.1 Thermodesulfovibrionales bacterium
TGTCCGAAAACCGGTAGTCGGAATAATCCGCGTTCTTGCTCCGGATTCGTTGGAGGATTTCGTTCAGAGAAGCCATGCCTTGCCCGTATCGGGTGTTCTAGTGCACTGCATATTATGTATCCATTATATCAAAATATCAAACACTTCCCCATCCTTGAAGAGACGGAGTGCTCTGTTTAAGGGCCGGAAGGTTCCAGGAGTTCACTCACTGTATGGATGAGGGCCTCTGCCACCTGTGACATAAAATCCGGGGAAAGGGTGTCAGAGGTATCGTAAGGCGTGTGGTAGTAAGGATTTCTGAACATGGCAGTGTCGGTGATCATGACCGCAGGGTATCCTGCATCCCAGAACGGGGCATGGTCGCTAAATCGCGTCTCGAGAGCGAGAAATCCGCGCATAGGTGCCCTATGGGTCACAACCTTCAGCAGGGGAGTGTGGCGGGCTGCCATCTCGTTGAATTTCTCTAAAATAGCTCCGGCCTTCCTGTTCCCCACAACCCCGATGAAATCGCCCACCGTGGGGGCAGGTATAAAGGGGGGCGAAAGCTGGCTTTCAGGAGCGTGGCTCACATATCCTACTGACTCCAGGATGAAGGCTGCCTTGTATTTCTTCTCCTCAGTCTGCATTCTCTTTACGAAATGTTTGCTCCCAATGAGAAAATCCATGGAATCTACCTGTGGTTCTTCCAGGCTGAAGGCCACACACTGCAATCCTGTTCTGGGACCCAAGGCCCTCGCTGCCTCCAGCATCACTGCAACCCCGGAGGCGTTGTCATCAGCACCAGGACTGTCCATGACCGCATCATAATGGGCGCCGATGAGAACGTATTCTCGCGCATTCTCTGGTTCTGGAGGGAGTGCGATAATATTCCAGTGCAATTTTCCATGAGACCAGAACTCATCCCTCTCGACCCTGAACTCTGAGGAGCGAAATTCCAACTCAATATATTCTGCCTTTTTCGTGAGTACCTCGTAATAGTAGTGACCATCCCGAAGCCCCTCAATCTGTTTTACTGTCTTAAGGATTCTCTCTCGCATTTCTTTCTTATTGTATGCAGAAGTTCCCAGTTAAGGTTGAACCTTGCGCTTTAATGTAATATACACCACAGAATGGTTTATAATCTTCTGCATGTACGACCTGTTTCTTTCTTTTGGAGTCATCATCTCCATCGGCGCGGGGTTCAGGAGGCTCAGGCTGGGCGGTCTGGACGCGGACTCCCTGCGTGGCGCCATTAATGTTTCTGTATTCAACATATTCCTGCCCGCGCTCTGCATAAAAATCATTTACACTGCTTCCATTGACAGGGAAGCGGTGCTTGTCCCCGCGACGGCATGGATCGCCATACTTTCAGGCCTGTTCGTCGCCCTTGCCGCGTATGCGCTTCTGGAAAAGAGATTACCCATAGGCTCCCGAGAGAAAGGAGTTCTGATACTGGCAGCAACATTTGGGAATGTGACCTATCTGGGACTCCCTGTGCTCACCGGATTGTATGGGTACAACGCAGCAAAATACGCATTATATTATGATCTTCTGGCCGCAACCCCGCTGCTCTGGCTCATGGGTGCCCCTCTTGCGTCACGGTATGGTGAAGGGAAAAGAATGGAGATTCGAGAATCCTTCAGAACAATCGCTTCACTTCCGCCTGTTTGGGGAATTGGAGCGGGTTTTGTCCTCAACCTGGGTGGTATTGCCCTCCCGTCTTTTTTGCTGAAGACGTTGGGCATGCTTGGTGACCTGGTGGTTCCTCTCATGGTCTTCACTATTGGCCTCGCCCTCTCCCTTCCCAAGGTGAGGCATGCGTATGCCGTTATTCCTGCAGTGGTCATTAAACTTGGGGTAGTACCATTCATTTCGTACACAGCTGCCATGCTTTTAGGTCTGGAGGGGACTGCGCTCGCCTCTTGCTTTATAGAAGGGTCAATGCCTACTATGGTGTTGTCTCTTCTCATTGCCTCTCGGTTCAAACTGGATGAATCTCTGGCAGCCTTTGTTATCGTGGTGACTACAGTTTTGTCTTTCGTTACCTTACCCCTTGTCATTCATTTCACCCACCACCTTGTCCGTTGAAAAGAGTCTGTTTCCTTAAAACATGATCCCCTCTGTCTTTACGATGAGCCACTTCATGCGCGCTTTCTCCAGGGTGAACTTCATATGCACGGGTGTCTTGACATCCCCCAATATGTAGCCTGTCTCAGTCCCTACAGTTGCGACCACCCTTATGTCCATCTCCGCCTTTGCCATGTCCGGGGCATCGGATGAGAGGCGCTCTCCCTGCAATCCACCCTTTTTTATTATCTCGACTCTCAGCGCTTCATATTCGACCTGTATATCGGAAAGGCGGTCAAATTCTCTCTTCAGTATCTCTTTGAGATAAGGGTAGGTTACTCCATTCTCATCTTGATAGGCAAACGAGACCTTGGACATGATACTCTCAAGGTCTCTTGATTCCACGGCGGAAGCCCCTTCTTTAAAGAGCTTCCTTATTCGTGCTTCATCACTAGGCCAGAGAAGATAGAAAACTGCTATGAGAACAGATACAACAAGGAGACCTATGACGAGTTTTCTCTTCATTTCTTTTTACATACTACCATAAGAAACCGATCCACACTCCCCCTTGAAAGCTGTTTTTTTTGTCACCAAAATTGACATTCACCGGGTGTTCAGGTAAATTTGAATAATGGCTGAGGCCGTGGCTAAGAAAATCGCAACAGAAGAAATAAAGAATAAACTCAGGCTTCTGAATCTCCTCATTGCCTTTGTAATACTCGCTCTTCTCTTCGTAATCGTTCGATACCTCTATAGTCCTTTCTCTCACTTCCTGAGTTTCCTCCCTGATGCCTCCATGGTACTGATAATGGTCTTGGCCATCGGGCTTGCGGTGGCAGGACTTTATCTCTCAAGGGTGCTGTCAGGACAGGTCATACACAAAATCGAAGACTACGGCGAAAGGCTTGACCGCATCCTTACCGTTACGAGGGATATCAGGGAAGAGATGTATGGTGATATCCTTCTTGACAAGATAATGAACTGCTCATTAACTCTTACCGGATCAGATGGGGGCTCAGTACTCCTTGCGGACGACGACAGGCTTGTCTTTAAGACCATAAAAGGCCTCAAGGAAGAAGAGTACCGGGGAAAGACAATTCCGAAGGAAGCAGGGATTGGGGGATGGGTGCTACAACACGGTGAAGCTGTGCTGATCGGGGATGTAACAAAGGACGAGAGGTACGATGCTTCCATTGACGAGTTCAGGGGGTCGAAACCAGGTTCTCTGCTCTGCGTGCCTCTCAAGACACGGGCATCGATAATAGGGGTTATGGAACTCGTGAGTAAAAAGCAGGACTTCTATTCTGTAAGGGACATCGATGTGGTAAGTTATCTTGCTGAACAGGCCGCCGCGTCTGTGGAAATGACAAGGTTTTATGATGATCAGAGAAACTATGAGATACACCTCACCGACATACTACTTGAGGCGATAGACCGATTTATGTCTGAAAAGCAAGGCCATCCAAAGAGGGTAGCACAATATGCGAATATCATCGCAAGGGCCGTTAATATGCCGGAGGAGAGGAAGAGGAGGCTTTATTTTGCCGGCCTTCTTCATGACATCGGCTTCTTAAAGATATCCGCTGAAAAGAGCATGGAAAAAGAGGCGTATACGACGCATCCTGTAATAGGGTATGAGATGTTGAAGCCGATAAATTTTTATAAAGACATCGCTCCGTATGTCCTTCACCACCATGAGAGATATGATGGGAGAGGATACCCGGATAAGCTTAAGGGCAATGATATCCCCCTGGAATCAAGAATCCTTGCCATCGCAGAGGCATTTGATTCTATGGCGAGCAGGATATCCTATAAAGGCTCTGTGAACTTTGATGCTGCACTACAGGAACTCTTGAAGAACAAGGGAGGGCAATTTGATCCTGAACTTGTTGACCTTTTTGTCAGAGATATCAAGCAACCGTTAGAGTGAGGAAAGTCCTCCCTCTCATTATCATTATGGATATCAGAATCCTTCAAAATATCAGGGAAAAACTTTTGCGCCGACTGTCTGAAGTACGGATCAAACCGTTCTCGCAGAAGGCCCTGGGAGTGGGAGCTGCAGGAGACAAGACCTTTCCCATAGACAAGATTGCCGAGGATATTATCATCTCTGAGCTTGAGTCCTCACGCCTCTCTCTCTCCATTATCTCGGAAGAGTACGGACGTAAGGAACTACATGGCGGAGGGAGAAAGGTGCTCATTGACCCCATTGACGGCAGCAAGAATGCCCTTGCAGGGATACCCTTTTATTGCACCTCCCTTGCCGTTGCTGAGGGAGACACCATAGGAAGCATCTCCATCGCCTATGTGGTCAACCTTATAAACGGAGATGAGTTTCTGGCTGAGAAGGGGAAGGGTGCCTTTCTCAACAATGAAAAGATCTCCACCCAGCAGGATGATGAGTTCTATCTCGTCGCGTACGAGGCCCAGGTGCCTGGCAGGGACATTCCCCGGATCATCCCCCTCCTGTCAAAGGCATACAAAACAAGGTGCCTTGGCGCGATTGCCCTTGACCTGGCGTACCTCTCCCAAGGGGCGGTAAGCGTAGTGGTAAATCCCTCCCTTTCAAGGAGTTTTGATTTTGCCGGCGGATGGCTCCTTGCAAAAGAAGCAGGAGCGGTCTTTACCGACACCAAAGGAGATTCCCTTGACGGGGTTGATTTAGGGCTGGAAAAGAGCGCATCGCTTTTGGCCTCAGGAAATCAGCGCCTCCACGATAAGGCATTGGCACTCCTCGAGAGATCGTAAGCTTCACAGAAAGGGGGCTGGCATGCCAGTTCAGCAAAGCAAGAAGGGGCCCGGAGCCCCGATCCCCCTCTGGGGACCTGAGATCAAGTTCGTTCTCCTTGATATGGACGGGACGCTACTGGACAAATACTTTGATGATTATTTTTGGGAACACCTTGTCCCCGAAAAATATTCCGAGAAGCATGGTATCACCTTTGGCAGGGCTAAGACCGAATTGATGATAAAATATAAACGCCACGAGGGAACGCTGAACTGGACAGATATAGACTTCTGGTCAAGAGAGCTTGCTCTGGATATACCGGCATTGAAGGAACAGATCAAGCATCTCATTGAGGTGCATCCTCATGTGGAGGATTTCCTCAGAATGCTTAAGAGGCACAGGAAGAAAGTCTCCCTTGTGACGAATGCACATGTGAAAGTCCTGGACCTGAAAATGAAAAAGACGAACCTCGGTAAATATTTCGATGCATGTATCACCTCATTTGATCTGGGACATCCGAAGGAGGATCTGCAGTTTTGGGAGAGGGCTAGGGAGCGATTGGGGTTTGACAATGAGAAGACCCTCTTCATTGATGATACGGTGGAGATACTGAAGACCGCAAAGGCATTCGGGATACGGTATATCCTTTATAAGGCAAGGGGCAATTCAAGAAGAGAACTGCATAGGCAGGGAGAATTCCCTGCCATAACAGACTTTAAGGAGTTATTGTATGAAGGTATCTGAACTTATCATGCGCTGTCTCGAACGTGAAGGCGTTCGGTATATCTTCGGCCTTCCGGGAGAGGAGAATATCGATCTCCTGGAGGCCGTTCTCTCGTCACAGATACAATTTGTCCTTACAAGGGATGAACGGGGCGCGGCATTTATGGCAAATGTCTGGGGAAGGTTGTCTGGAAGGCCAGGGGTCTGTCTCTCCACCCTTGGACCAGGGGCAACAAACCTTACCACAGGAATTGCGGATGCGTATCTCGATTTCGCACCTGCAGTCGCCCTTACGGCACAAAAGGCTACCAGGGACCTCCACAAGGAGTCCCATCAATATATCAATACCGTATCGATGTTTCGGCCCATTACGAAGTGGAATACAAGGATAGAGGTGCCGGACAGGATTCCCGAAATTGTCCGCAAGGCATTTAAGCTCTCTTCCATGGAAAAGCCGGGGCCTGTGCATATGGAAATACCAGAGAACATTCCCTCCCTCTCTCTGGACGAGGAGCCACTGGACCCTATGGAAATTACGTATCCCGAGCCATCACGCCAGGCCACAGCTCGCGCTGTAGAGATGATCAGGAAGGCCCGTCAACCGCTCATCCTGGCGGGAAACGCCGTCATACGGGGAAATGCAACTGCTCACCTCGCCCAGTTCTCGAGGAAACTCAGGATACCGGTCACCACCACCTTCATGGGGATGGGCGCAATCCCGGCTGACGACGACCTGTTCATTTCCACTACGGGATTGCAGGCAAGGGATTACATCTCATGCGGGTTTGACCGGGCTGACCTTATCATCGCGGTGGGGTATGACCCTGTGGAATTCAATCCAAATTATTGGGATGGGAAGAAAGATATTCTCCATATCAATTTTACGGCGGCTGATGTGGACACACACTACAGGGCGACAGAGGTTATAGGAAATATAAGGGACAGCCTCTCCCTCCTGACCGAATCCCTTACTGACGAGAAGGACCCCTCATATTTTGTGGCGTTAAAGGGATTTGCCGAGAAGGTACTGGAGCCCACCCACAAGGGGTTTCCATTAAAACCCCTCAGGGTAATTCAGGGGATAAGAAGGAGCCTTCGAAGAGAGGATATCCTCATCAGTGACGTAGGAGCGCATAAAATCTGGATCTCCAGATTTTATCCTGCCTACGGCCCGGATACGGTGATCATTTCCAATGGTCTCGCAGCCATGGGGATTGCGATTCCTGCCGCCGTATCCGCGAAGCTGTTATTCCCTGATAAAAAGGTGGTCGCTGCAGTGGGTGACGGAGGATTCCTCATGTCGCTGCCTGAGATGGAGACTGCCGTCAGAATGAACACGCCCTTTGTGTGTCTGGTATTCAATGACGGTGGATTAGGGCTGATCGCGTGGAAAGAGAGGCTGCGCTACCAAAAGGACTTTTTTGTGAAGTTTAACAATCCGGATTTTGCAAAACTGGCGGAATCCTTTGGGGTGAAGGGATACCGAGTCTCTTCAGAAGATGAATTGGAACCAATACTCAGGAATGCCCTGGATCAGGATGTCCCCGCTATTATCGATTGCCCTGTGGACTATTCCGAAAATCTCCTCCTTTCAGAGAAGCTGGGAGGATTGATCTGCCCTATGTGACGCCAAAGGCGCGGGACAAAACCGTCCTGCGCCTTTGGCGTCACATGCTCCCGGAAGCTATTCGAACTTGATCGCTTCTACAGGACAGCTGTCCGAAGCAGCCTGACAATCGCAGGTGTTGCACTTGTCAGCGCCGATGACCCATGCCTTGTCATCCCTGAGCTCAAAGACCTCAGGGCATAACTCAACGCATGATCCACACCCGATGCATAAGTCCATGTCCACCACTGGCACTCCCATTGGTATCCCTCCTTTATCAAGTATTATTCAACCGGTGTTACCACCGCCATCACAACCAGTTTTTCTCCCTTGTTCGCCTCGAACCCGTGAGGGACCATGGGGTCGCAAAGGATACAGGTCTTTTCATCAGCATCCACTTTCTCGTCCCCTATTATAAATGTCCCCCTGCCCTGAACGCAATACATAAGAAGCCGCAGGGGGGCCTTGTGAGGTTCGAGCTTCTGTCCTTCATTGAGGCACATGAGGGCGATTCTCATCTCCGGCTTGTCAGAGAGCATCTCCCTCGAAATCCTGTCAGAGTAAAACGTAATTCGTTTTTTGAGATCGATTGTTTCCATAATGTCTCCTTTATGCTTTTCTCTCAGGATATGATTATGAGAGCCTCGTTCACCATGACACGCGTCATACCACTTCTCTCTCCGGAGGTCCGTCTCTATTTTCTCTTTGCCTCAGTGGGGAGGATCCTGCCGAGGATATCATCTACGGTCACGATACCGAGCAGGACACCGTCGCTATCCACCACAGGCAATGCGACGAGGTTATACTTCGAGGTAATCTTTCCCACGACTTTTTCGTCAGCTTCAGGGGTAACGGTCTTTATCTTTGTCTCCATGATCTCCGACAACTTAACGTGGGGGTTGGAGAGGAGCAGCTCCCTGAGGGATATCACCCCTACAAGCCTCTCTCCACCATCCAGGAGGTAAAGATAATAGACGGCGTCGATCTCCTTGGCATCTTCCCTGAATCTCTCGATGGCCTCCTGTACAGTTATGTCCTGGGGATAGGCAATAAATTCATTCGTCATAAGGCCTCCGGCAGTATCCTCTTCATGACCAAGGAGTTCCTGGATATCCTCCGCCTCCTCCTTTTCAATATGTTCGAGGATCTCCTTTGCCTTTTCTGCAGGAAGATCGCCCAGGACATCCGCAGCCTCGTCAGGCGGCATCATCTCTATAATATCCGAGGCTTTCTCGGTATCCATATCTCTCAAAATCTCCACCTGGGCCTCGGTACTCAGCTCGGAGAGGGTCTCAGCAGCCACGTCCACGTCCAGATTTTTCAGGAATGCAGCGCCTTCATGATGGGACACCTGGCTGATGATATCCGCGATGTCTGCAGGGTGGAGCTCTGAAAGCATCTGCCGCGGAACCGTGAGGGCGATTGAGGTGAGCTTTGGATGCAGGGGCTGGATATAGTTCCAGCTTATGAGATTGAAGGGGAGGGTTGCCTTGAAGACCTTGAGAAAATCCTCACCCTTCCGCTCAATCCCAAGTCTCCGTAATATTCCCCTTACCCCCACATCCACTGCAATGAGCACTGCCTCTGAATCAAACCCTTCAAGTTTGATGTCATTCACCCTCACCACCTTTACGCCGTTCACATCCACAATCTGCTTGTCGAGGAGGTCTCTCACCGCATTGAGATCATCGCTGCTCACGTCATAAGGGACGAGGTTCTCTGTATACACTGTCGCTGAAATGATCCGTTTGTTGAAGAGGGTGAGTGCCGACCACGGGATACGGAACACGTTGTTCTTACGCTCAATGATCAAGGCATTCACCTTGGGCAGGGGTTCAGCCTTTACCACCACAACATCTTTGAGCCTGCCCAGTTCTTCCCCTTTAGGGTCCAGGATCGGCTGTTTGAGGACCTCGCTCAAAAACAAGTCACCGAACAATGGCACTGTGGTCCTCCCGTAGTATTCCCTGTTGCTCGGCCCGTTTCAATAACTCGTTCACTGCATGTAAACCGTCAGCTCCCAGATCCAGGGAATACGTGTTCACATATAAATTGGTATGCTGCTCGATCACCGTATCAGCAAGCTCCTGGGCATGTGCCTTTATATACTCCTTCGTCTCGTCTCTGTGAGCAAAGGCGTACTCGACACTCTTTCTCACTAGGGTTTCAATAGTATTGATCAGGTCCGGACCGAGGCTCTTTTCTGCAATTATACACCCAAGAGGGATAGGAAGTCCTGTCTCGTCTTCCCACCAGCGGCCGAGGTCCAGAACCTCCGAAAGTCCGTAATCAGGATAGGTAAACCTTGACTCATGGATGATGAGCCCTGCATCCACGGTACCTGTCTTGACAGCTTCCATAATCATGTCAAAAGGCATTATCACCACATTGTTCGTCACTAATGGTTCACAGAGCTGAAGGAGGAGATATGCGGTGGTGAGTTTGCCCGGTATCGCGATCCTTTTTCCTTTAAGGTCGTCCATTTTTATGTTGCCTTTTGCGACAACGAGAGGGCCGCATCCCCTTCCCAGGGCACCTCCCGAACGGAGGAGGACATATCTGTCCCTTAAATGTGCATAGGCATGGAATGAAACCTTTGTGATATCGAACTCTGAGTGTAACGCCTTCTTATTCAATGTCTCCACATCCAGGAGCATCTCTCTGAAACTCAGGTCACCCGTATCGATCTTTCGGTGCACAAGGGCATAGAAGATGAAGGTGTCATTGGGGCACGGGGAATACCCAAGGGTCAAAGTTCTGAATTGAGAGGTCAAGGCAGCTTCATTCCTTCCTGTTTCAGTGCCTTTCTCACAACGTTTCGCACCTGAACGGCGTCACCGCCTTCGATGAGGCATTCTTTGTAACTGTTTTTTCAATCCCTGGATAACGGGCTGTTGCAGCAAATGGGGTCAGTTCTTCTGCATTCTTGATTTTATCAATCCACTGAGCAACTTTCCCGCACAGTCTTATTAATTTGCTTATATCATGTGTGTACGGAAAGTCGATATCACGAAAAATAAGATACGCCTTCAGAGACTTTTCAGCACATTGTTGTGCGTGAAAGGCAATCAGCCTGTAAGGTATACTACTGGAAAGAGTAAAAGCATGTTGTGCAACACGCAAATCATCATCTGCGTATTTCAGCCACTCTTTTACCTTTCTTGATATCTCTTTCTTTCGTGCTTCCATAAAGAATCTTCCCCTCTTTAGAGACATATCGCGCCAGCGTACCGGGAATTTGACGATCCCTCTCGTATCCCCTTGCACTCAAAACCAATATATCAAATGCCTGATCCAATTCTCTTAATGTCCTGTTCATCTCTACCATCATCTTTATCCGTTGCTTTTTGACAGGACATATTACCAACAGATCAATATCGCTATGCTTATCGGCGGTACCTCTTGCCTGAGAACCGAAAAGGATTATCTTTTCAGGATGAAACCGTGTAACTAATCTTTTTGTAGCTTCTTTAAATACTTTATTGTGGCCCATCATTACACCTCAATGATCTTTAGGCTGACTCCCTTCATAATTATACTCTAATTTCTCAATCGGCGATATTACTGAAGTTCTTCTAAAGCGTCAAACGTTCTTATTTTCTAAAACTCATTAAACGGGCCAATGAGGGTCTGGAAGTTGGAAGTGACAAAATACTTTGCCTTTCTTTTCGTGGCTTTCTTTCTTGCAGGTTCTTTTAACTCTGCCTCATCATAAGGATCAAAGAATGGGCGTTTGAATTCAGCTACAAGAAGAAGGTCTGTTGAATGAGGGCTTTCAAAAAGAACTATATCCGGGTACTTATCGTCGCCTCCCTTTGTTTCAACCTCTGCCTTTCCGAGAGGCAAAGTTTTATCATCGATTATTCTGTTAATTCACTCAGCAATCTTGGCGACACAGGTTCTTTCTGTTTTTGAACTTGCGGCATCAAAAGGTGAGGAGAGCTTTATTGGCTTCCCTTTAATCTTGGGTTTCCTCATAGTCTATAAATCTCTCTCCTATGCCCTACGGCTTCAATGACAATAATATCTTTCTCAACTGCATACACCACTCTCCAGTCGCCGACCCTAAGTTTGAACAGACCAGACATATCTCCTGATAATGTCTCAGGAGTTATATTGTTGAAATGCCGGGAGAGCCATGAGATCTTATTGAGGATACGTTTTACTATGGGTTTGTCTATTTTCTGAAGGTCATCTAAGGCTTCTTTTTCCCATTCAACCTTAGACAAATCTCTTTACTACCTCTTCGTGCGACATTCTCTTTGAAGGTTTTTTAAGTCTCTTCTGCAATCGTGTCTTGAATTCTTTCTTAAGATGGAGCCCCGAGTCAGGATCGCCAATAATTTCAAGAAGTTTTTGCTCTATAAGGTGCTCGATTTCATCCATTGTTATTGCTTTAGCAGTTGCCATGGTCACCTCCAGTCATTCCTTATTATATTCCTTTAAAACCTGATTCACAATCCTTCTTGCAATCTCAAAGGCTGCCGCAATTCTGATAATCTTTACATCTCCAAGCCCCTTAAATTCAAGGAAGTTCTCAAGAGGTTGGTTTGCCATTCCCTTGAAGGAATTGAATTTGTCGAGAATCTCTTTTGCCACTTCTTCTGCTGTTTTCCCCTTCGTCCCCGTGGAAATAAGAATTGATAAAAGCTCAGCATCTGTTAACGACTCGGCACCGAGTTCTCTAAGTTTTCCGCCTGGATGTGTCCATGGTTTCATGATTTTACAGCCCTTGCATGTCTCTCAATATCAAAGCCTGTCATATCTGCCTCTCCGTAAGGTAGTGTCGTTCAATGATCTCCAATAACCTCCCGGTTTTCTATGTTATGCCCTTTCTTTTGGCATGGGTCAATTGTAATACTTCGATAGCTCTATTGCCACCTCTTACGTTTCCTGCTGCAATGAATAATCAGCAATACCGCAAAAACAGTAAATAAGGTTTATAATAGACGATATGGGAATTAAGAGTTCAAGCCAAGAATCCCTCATGCCCCCATCGAAGGGAGAGAGTGCGGCCAGTGAGAAGATCAGCCGCATCATAGAGTTCTCCTCACAATACCTTCACGGCAAGGATACCCCTCTGCGGCTTTCCCTTCTCACGTTCTTTTCGAAGGGACACCTCCTCATTGAGGACCTGCCCGGACTTGGAAAGACAACTCTTGCCATTGCCCTTGCGAAGATTCTGGGTCTAAGCTTCGGGCGGATTCAGTGTACAAGCGATTTGCTGCCTACAGATATTACCGGCCTTTCCATCTACAACAAAAACACGGGCGAGTTCGAATTCCATCCAGGCCCGATATTCAATAACATTGTCCTCGTTGATGAAATCAACAGGGCGACGCCGAAGACCCAGAGCGCGCTTCTTGAGGCCATGGGAGAGAAACAGACAACCCTTGAGGGGAAAACGTACAAACTTCCGAATCCCTTTTTCGTGATCGCGACACAAAACCCCGCTGAACAATTCGGGACCTTTCCCCTTCCTGAGTCCCAGCTTGACAGGTTCATGCTGAAGATAGGCATCGGCTATCCTCCCAGGGGGGCAGAGAGGAAGATCCTCAAGGTGGGGAGCAGCAGAGAAGAGCTCTATGCCATAGAACCCATGATGACAAAGGACGAGGTCATCCATATTCAGGAGGAGATCGGACAGAAGGTGGTGATTTCTGACAGGATCCTGGAATATATTCTTGATGTTGTTGAAGCGACCAGGACCAGCACTTATTTCCTCGCAGGGGTTTCCACGAGAGGGGTCCTCGCGCTTACCACAGTGGCAAAGACAAATGCCTATTTTCATGGAAGGGATTTTGTCATCCCTGAAGATATTAAAGAGATTACTGAGTACACCATACCCCACAGGGTGATCTTTAAGGAAGAATACGAGAACCTCGATCGATGGGAGATCACACGGTCGATTATCGGGCAGATACGGGTCCCCGCGTAATCACCATAACCAAGGCGGGCTGGCTCTATATTGCCGTTACCCTTCTCCTCGGTTTTTCTGCCGTCAATACCGGAAATAATCTCGTCTATCTCATCGTTGCCGCGTTTCTCAGTTTTATGGGAATCTCAGGATTCTTTGGAAGAAGAAATCTCTTGGACATCCATATTACTGTGGAATTCCCTGACGAAATCTATGCGCGGACAAGTATACCGCTGAAGGTGACGCTGCACAACAACAGGCGGATCCTTCCCGCGTTTCTCATAAAGGCACATTTCCGCAATCAATCTGTTCTTTTTCCTTTTGTGGACGCAAAGGCCAGAGGCATTACCTACGTTACTACCACCTTCGATGAAAGAGGGATGGTGAAGATTAATGACATTCGCCTCTGCTCTGTATTTCCCTTTCACTTTTTTATTCGCTGCAGGAAGATAGAGAGGGCTGTGGAGGTGACCGTGTTTCCTCATGCAAAAAAGTGTGAACTCCCGGTTCTTTTTGAGAGAGAGAGACAGTCACGGGGTGAAAGAAGTATAGACAGAGCAGGATATGAGGCCGAGATCATGACTATGAGGGATTACATAAAAGGGGATCCCATAAAATATATCCACTGGAAGGCAACGGCCAAGACAGGAAAACTCAAGACCAAGGAGCTCTCAACCCTCGCCCATCAACCTGTTGTAATAGACATGGATGCGGTACCCATAAAAAATATGGAAGAAAGGGTCTCATGCGTCACCTATATTATCCTTAGGCTCTTGAGACAGAATATCCCGGTAGGACTTAAGATAAATGGTGCCTTTTACAAGCCCCTCAAGGAAGCTCAGGGAGAGCGATTGAAAATCAATAGAATCAATATGTTAAAGGCTCTCGCGGTCTATGATAAGGGGTAATTCTTCTATAAGATTAGACAGTGTGGTGAAGGTATTGACCTATCTCATTGTTGCCATTGGGGCTTCTTCGGTGGTGAGATATATCGGTCTCTTTTATTCCCTCACATTTCTTTCCCTCTCTCTCCTTTCTCTCTACCTTGATTACAGGAGAAGGTTTTTTGTCCCCCGATGGCTGCTCACGGGTGCGGCCCTGTCAGTGATTGTGGTAACCCTGTTTCGTATCCATGCGGATGACCTGGTGGAGGCGTCCCTTGGAGCATTGCTCATTTTACTCGCAATAAAGTTGTTAGCTGACAAGAGATTCCGGGACTACATGCAGATATACCTCATTGTGCTGTTCCTCCTCACCGGTTCCTCATTACTGTCCCTGGACATCGAATTCGTATTCTATTTTATCGCCCTAATTTTTTTGGTAAGCATCGCCATGGTGTTATTGACATACTGCTCACAGGACAGCACCCTGGAGATGTCTGTTTCGAGTGTGCGCGCGATAGTGTCAAAATCGTCCCTGATCCCCTTAGCCGCTATTCCTATGACTCTCTTCATGTTCATCATTCTTCCCCGCACGAGCTATCCGTTGCTCTATTCCCTGCAAAAAGGGGCGAGCGCACATACGGGGTTCAGCGATTCCGTGAGTCTGGGCAATGTTTCGGATATCCAGGAAGACGCAACGGTCATTTTCAGGGCCCATATGGAAAGGGTTGATGAAAACTCGTTGTACTGGAGGGGGATCGTTTTTGATACTTTTGACGGCATTGCGTGGCAAAGCAGGCACAAGGAACCTTCTGACAAGAACAAACAACCCCTCCTTTCAGGGAGGCGGATCTCCCAGACTATCTACCTTGAACCCTATGGGAATGGATATCTCTTTGCGCTGGATAAACCATTTTCTGTAACTCTGAGATATGTGA
>DASPUA010000061.1:0-2468 GCA_035623135.1 Thermodesulfovibrionales bacterium
AAGTTCCCCAGCATCTCGAAGAAGGTATGGTGGCGTGCGGTACGGCCCACGTTTTCGATATCGCTGTGCTTTCCCCCTGCCCTCACGCATTTCTGGCAGGATGCGGCCCTTGCATACGTTCTCTGCTCTCCTCCGAGGAAAACGGATTTGAACTGGACCATCCCTGCATTGGTAAAGAGCAAAGTGGGGTCACCCCTGGGGATGAGGGGAGAACTCTTGATGACTTCATGCCCCTTTGTGCGGAAATACTCAAGATAAAGGGTTCTTATTTCTTTGCTCTTCATTGCAGACCTATTGTCGGGAAAACCCTGCCCTGTCTATTGCTGTTCATCCTTCTTGATTTCATTGACCTGCTGGGGTGCAGGGAAGATATCCACAAGTTTATCGTCGATAAACAGGAGCCTTTTCTTCATGAACACGCCCGAGGAATAGAGCCATTCCTCCTTCTTTTTCCCATTCTCTGTGGGGGGAAGCAGATTGATAGTCGAAGGGGCTCCCCAGGCATAACGCACCTGCTGGGGGGTCATCCCTATGGCCACCATCCCCTGCTGGATATTCTCCTGGACCGCGGGCGGATAGTCCTTGATTTCATCCAGGGAATACCTTGCTGTTGAAGATGCACAACCGCCAAAAGACCATGCCATAAGCACTACGAGTGCTCCCAGAGTGAGAGAAACATTCTTCATTCCATGTCCTCCTTACAGCTAAATTGTTTTAGAGTCCTCTTTATTATTTCTGACGGATATCCCTTCCGGTAAAGAATACCGTACAGTTTCTTTGTGATTTCAGGTGTGAAGTGAGGGGGTTGGTGACGGCTCAACCCTCGCTTCGCCCATGTGGTGAGCATTTTTTCCACAACTCTCCTGGCAGTCTCTGTTTCGTCCATATCAACGAGCACATCGTTGATGAGATCCCTGGGAATCCCCCTCTCCATAAGAAACCTCCTCGTGCCGGCGGCGCTTAACTTCCTGGATTCCGCCGCGTATCGTGTGAGGGAAGATGCAAGCGTTCTGTCGTCAAGTAATCCAGAGGACTTAAGGCGGATGATGACGTTCGAAATAACCGGCTCGTCGAATCCCTTTATCCTGAGCCTCCTCATCATCTCCTTTTCACTTCTCCCCCTATACCCGAGAAGCTTATACGCATACAAGAGCCCTGCCTGTTCTCCTTTGGGGGTAACAAACTTCTCCAGAGGCATTTTTCTTGGCAGCCGCTGTTTATGAGAAGAATCCTCTGCGGGAAGCTCACTTCGTGGTGTAGATGGAAGGACGCTCACTCTCATTTAGCGAATCTTTCGATCTGCACGTCTGTCTTTCTTGTCTCTATAGGTTCTTCTGTCGCGAGGTCGCTGGTGGAACGGACTCCCTTTACCCTGAGGATGAAATCATCAGGACTGGATGCCCTCCGCAGGGCCTCTTCATAGGTGACAAGTCCTGATTTAAAGAGGTCGAAAAGGGACTGGTCGAATGTCTGCATTCCGTAATGAATTTTGCTCTGTGCGATGACATCAGGGATAAGTTTTGTCTTATCCTGGTCGAGGATACAATCCTTAATAGTGGCAGTGGCAATCATCACCTCGACTGCAGGCACCCTGCCTTTACCGTCCGCTCGGGGCATGAGTCTCATGGAGATAATCCCTTTGATTACAGAGGAAAGCTGCATCCTCACCTGTTTATGCTGGTAGGGGGGGAAGACCGCAATCACCCTGTTCACCGTCTCTGTTGCGTCTATCGTGTGCAGCGTACTGAAGACGAGATGACCTGTTTCGGCAGCAACGAGGGCGGTCTGGATGGTTTCAAAGTCCCGCATTTCACCTACGAGGATCACGTCAGGGTCCTGTCGCAGTGCGGAGCGTAACGCCTTGCCAAAAGATTCGGTATCGCTGCCGATCTCGCGCTGATTCACTATGCTCTTTTTGTCCCTGTGGAGATACTCTATGGGATCTTCAATGGTGACAATGTTGCAGGTCCTGTTCATATTGATGTAATCAATCATCGTGGCGAGCGTGGTGGACTTTCCGCTCCCTGTTGTCCCGGTGACCAGGACAAGGCCCCTCTCTTCCATCGCGATCTTCTTGAGGACGTCGGGAAGGTTGAGTTCTTCAACGGACGGAATTCTCATCGAAATAACCCTGAACACCAGACCGATGGTTCCCCTCTGGATGAAGACATTGCATCTGAATCTGCCCAGTCCGGGAACGCTATAGGCAAGGTCAATTTCGTTTTTCTGCTTGAAGGTTTCACGCTGCCCAGGGCTCATTACGGAGAATGCGATCTTCATCGCATCCTGCTGGGAGATTCTCTCCTCGTCATTCATGGGTACCAGATCGCCGGTGACGCGGGTTATAGGAGGAGATCCCACCTTGATGTGGACGTCCGAGGCTTTTTGGGAGACAGCTTTTTTGAGGAGTTCATTGATGTCCATCATGATCTCCTTGCTTTCACGTGCTCTGTTATTTTCTGGAGAAT